>JAURGS010000100.1 GCA_030833685.1 Rhodoferax sp.
CAGGTCGCACCCTCCACGGCGCGTTGCTCGATGCCGAACTCTTGGCTGATGTGTACATCAACATGACCCGCGGCCAAGATGCTTTGATGATGGACCTGGGAGGGGAGGCCGAGGGCGACAACGGCACCGCAGCGGGCATTGACCTGAGTCGTTTCAAACTCACCGTGCTCACCGCTAACGAGACGGAAACAGCGGCCCACCACAAAGTGCTTTCAGAAATCAACAAAGCCTGCGAATCCGGCAGCATCTGGGAGCGGGCCCCCACTTAAAAGCGCGGATTCTCACGCTATAATAGAAGGCTACTTGGGTGGTTAGCTCAGTGGTAGAGCACTGCCTTCACACGGCAGGGGTCACAGGTTCGAACCCTGTACCACCCACCAGTAATAAGCCAGTTAAATCAAGCACTTAGGAGCGATCCCAAGTGCTTTTTTACGCCAAAAGTAGTATAAAAACGGTTTACTACTATTGTTATGTTTCTGCGCTAGTTTTGTTAGGTTTTCTTGCTCGCCGTCCAATGCCGATTCTTACCAACAGTGGACTGAATATGCGAAGTCTGCTCAATCAAAAACCGATGAGCCAATCTCTCCTTTGAGAAATTAACCCATCTGTCTCAAACCATTTGAAGACGGACAATCATCCGCCAATAACGGTGTTATGAAAAGAGTCTGACATGAAAAAAATGATGCAGCTTTCACTGATCGTGAATATTCTGGTTCTCACCCCCGTGTGCTTGAGCTTGTTGCTGAATGCCCCCTGGGTACCTAATGGTTGGGGAGAATTCAGTCCGGCCCGGGGTATCTTGCTCTCCATCTATATAGCCATCCTGGTGGTCTCGCTTGGACTGCTTTGGCGACAAGAGCCTGTTGCTGTGGCGGCCTTGCTCTTGGTGCAGGTGATTTACAAGATCACGACGCCATTGACCGTTGGTTCCCTGGAGAACCCCGTGGTCCTCAGTAACTTGCTTGTTGCAGTTGTACACGTCTCAACGTTGAGGCTGATAGTGCGAGAGCTTCGCAAAAGTCACTGATGCCAGAGGGTCCTGAAAGGTCTGTTCCTCAGGGCCTGGTTTTTGCCCGCATGGCTTGAATCGCCATATGCGTATGCGCTACTTCCAAAAGCGGTGTGGGGCAGGCCAGGCGGTGGCCTTTGCGAATCATGGCACCCAGGATGTGATCGTGCTCGGTCCGCTGGCCGTCCAACAGATCTCTGAGCATGGATGCGGTGAACGATGATCCGGAGGCGGTGAGCATCTCGACGGCTTTGGCGGCGGCTTCGGCACCGATGGTGTGGCCGTTGGCATGGGCCACACGGCAACATTCCTCGAACATCTGCACCGTCGTTGCCTTGCCGTAAGGCGTTGCCACAATGTCTCCGACCGAACCACGGCACAAGGTGGTCATGCCCGCCAGAGTGGCCAAAAAGACCCACTTGTCCCAGAGTACCTGTTCGATGTCGTCGGCTAGGACGCTGTCGAAGGGGGCCTTCCTGCACAGTGCGATGAAGTCCGAGGCGAGTTGTTGATGTGAAGGGTGTCGGGCCCCAACAGTCAGTCGGTGCATCTCGGTCAGTTGGCGAATGGCGCCTTCAGGTGTGATCGTGGCCGCGATGTGGGCCACGCCACCCATGACGCGTTCCTGACCCAGCATCGTATCCAGTGTGTCCAGATGATCCCATCCGTTCAAAAAGGGCAGAACCGTGCCTTGGCCCAACGCGCCTTTCAATGACTGCAAGGCGTCGTCCAGGTCGTAGGACTTGGGCGCCAGCAGGATCAGGTCGTATTCGGGCTGGACGTCTTTTGCAGTGATGGTCCGTGGCTGCACCACAAAAGCACCCTGCGGGGTTTCTACCCGAAGCCCTTGGGCATCGATGCGCGCCTTTCGCTGGTCACGCAGCAGGTAGGTGACGTTGGCCCCAGCCCGGATCAGGTGGGCGCCGAAATAACCGCCAATGCTTCCGGCGCCGAGGATTAGGATGTTCATGGGTGAGACCTTTTCCGTTCAAAGTGCGCCGGTGTATTCACCGCGTGCTGGGTAGGCGAGGCTGATTCAATCAAAAACCAATGAACCAATATCTCTTTTAATAAATTAACTCATCTGTCGTATACCATTTGAAGGCGGACAAAGCCCATGTTTGGGAGCTCTTAGCCCTCAACACACAGCCAGCAATTAGCCATGACGTACCCTGGCCAGACGCTGGTTCCAAACGATACACAGCAACCCATTCACTCCCTTGCGCATCCGTCATCGCAACTGGTTGGATGATGGCTGCGCCATCGGACTCAGGTACAAGAAATGTTACAGACGCGGGTCTGTAGACTACTGGGTAACTGCTTTTCACCATCTGCAAAAACTTCTCTGGCGTACCAAACATGGCTTTAATATTTGGGGCTGCGTAAGAAAACGCAAGCGACGCGTCGTCAGCAGCAAAAGCATCGAGTTGGGCCTGAACAACCATAGCAATTGAGATGGCGTTTGTTTGGGAAACAGTTGGGCTGCTGGCAAGCAACACGTGGTGTAGGCCGTTCTTTTGCAATTGGGCCGAGGGCTGCACTGTAGCCATGGCCACCTCACTCACAAAGCAACACAGCAGCACAGAAGAAAGCATTTTTGCCATACCGAACCTCGCTCTAAACGTAACAAAACTATGCACCCAATGCCCTGGTAGCGTTGACGTCGCAGATGCGACCTAACCACTGCAAAGGTTATTACCGTGCGCCTTTTACGCAAAAAGAACGTCAATGAGGAATTGAAAGCGATTGTCTAATTGAGATAGCTACACAAACTTTCTCTCACTCACACTGGATCAGTTTTTAAACGCAGGTCAAGATGAAGTGACCCGACTTACTCGGGTAAATCAACCGTTCGGTGGCATGACCGCTCGGTGCGGTCGAATACGTGAATCAGTGACTCTGGCAGAACGACGTGTGTCGTTTGACCGACCGTCTCGCGGGCGGTGCCATCGACGCGGATGGTAATCGGGTTATCTTGCCCGCTGATGTCAACGTAGATGAGTGAGGCTTCACCCAACTTTTCGATGTGGCTGATGGTGCCAGGGAGGCTGTTTTGCGTGGGCGCAGTGGCGAGTTGCATGTCCTCGGGTCGACAACCCAGGTGGACTGTATCGCCAGCGTTGAGCGTGTGCGTGTCGACGCAGGCTTGCAGGTTCGATGTGCCAATGCCGATCGTGCTGCGCTGTGCGTGTGGCATGGTGAGCGTCGCTGGCAGGATGTTCATTTTGGGTGAACCGATGAACTCGGCAACAAACAGGCTCGCCGGGCGGTGGTAGAGCGTCAGTGGGCTACCCACTTGTGCGATCGAGCCGTGTTTGGCGATGCGCTCGCCGGTGTGCAGCAGCACGATTTTGTCGGCCAAGGTCATGGCTTCAACTTGGTCGTGCGTGACGTAGATCATGCTGGCTGAACCAATGCGCTGGTGCAAACGCGCGATCTCCAAACGCGTCTGCACGCGCAGGGCGGCATCGAGGTTAGAGAGGGGTTCGTCAAACAAGAAAACGCGGGGCTCTTTGACGATGGCACGCCCAATCGCAACCCGTTGGCGCTGTCCACCCGAGAGCGCTTTGGGCAGTCGATCGAGCAGGGGGGTGAGTTGCAGCAATTCCGCCGCTTCATCGACTTTGCGTGTAATGGCTTTTTTGTCGGAACCCAATACTTGCAGACCAAACGCCATGTTTTCGCGCACCGTCATGTGCGGGTACAGGGCGTAGCTTTGGAAAACCATGGCAACGCCGCGCTTGGCGGGTGGCAGGTCGTTGACGCGCTCGTCCCCAATCAGGATGTCACCACTTGTGATGTCTTCAAGTCCCGCCACCATGCGCAACAGGGTTGACTTTCCGCAACCTGATGGCCCGACGAAAACACAAAACTCACCATGTTCGATGACTAAATTGGCATCGTTGATGGTCAAGGCTTGCGGTGTGTAACGCTTGCTGACGTTTCGAAATTCAATTTTTGACATGGTGACAGGATCTGGTTTTCAGGGCGCCGCGAAAATGCCGCCCCAGGGTTCAAAGTGCACGACAGCTTGTTTGATGACAGCACCGCTGACAGCGCTTCCGCTGACGGCGCAGGCTTGCGCAAATTCACTGCAGAGCTCCCATAGCACAGGCTTATCGCTGAAGTTGAATGCACAGAGTAGCTTTTGTTCGGCAGACTCCCGAACAAAGGCCAGGACTTGCGGGTGCGCTGGTAAGAGGTGCATGTTGCCTTTAATCAGCGCGTTTTGCTGACGGCGCCAGTGCAGCAAGTTCTGATAAAACTTCAGTAGGCTGCCTTCGCTGACTTGTTGCTTGTTGACGGCCAAAGGCTTATGGGTGCTGGCGACGGGCAGCCAGGTTTGGCCTGAGCCGAAGCCGCCATTTTCGGCACTGGCATCCCAAACCATGGGGGTTCGGCAGCCGTCACGGCCTTTGAACTCTGGCCACATGGTGATGCCGTAGGGGTCCTGCAGGTCTTCGAAGGCGATGTCCGCTTCCGGCAAACCCAACTCATCACCTTGGTATAAGCAGGGGGTGCCACGCACGCTCATTTGGAGTGCTGCCGCAAGTTGCAACAAGCGGGGGTCTGGGTCGGCGCCACCCCATCGCGTGGCGACTCGTGTGACATCGTGGTTGGACAGTGCCCAGCAGGGCCAACCATCGCCAACCAAATTTAAAAAGCGTGCAAATAGCTGGTGCAGGTAGGGTGCGGTGTGTTGCGTACCCAGTAGGTCGAAGCAATACGCCATGTGGAGTTTGTCGCCGCCGCGTGTGTATTCAGCCATGCGACCGATCCCGTCGTCGTCCCCGATTTCACCGACCATGGTGGTGTTGGGGTAGCTGTCGAGCAAGGCCCGCAGGCGCTGCAGGAACACGAGGTTTTCGGGTTGGCTTTTATCGAATTTGTGCCATTGCCAACCGTAGGGGTTGGCGGCGTTCACCGCTGGGTCCTCACCGGTTGGGCGTCCCCGTGGCGGATTGGATTCAAGCGATTTGCTGTGGAAATAGAAGTTTGCAGTGTCGAGGCGATAACCATCGACGCCCAAGTCGAGCCAGAAGCGGACGTCATCGAGCAGGGCTTGCTGAACATCGGGGTTGTGGAAGTTGAGGTCGGGCTGCGACACCAAGAAGTTATGCATGTAGTACTGCATGCGACGGGTGTCCCATTGCCAGGCGCTTCCGCCAAAAATTGACAACCAGTTGTTGGGTGGGCCGCCATCTTCGTTGGCTTCAGCCCAGACGTACCAGTCTGCTTTGGGGTTGTCTTTACTGGCGCGGCTTTCTGCAAACCAAGGGTGTTGGTCGGAGGTGTGGGACAAGACTTGGTCGATCATGACCCGCAAGCCCAGCGCATGGGCTCGCTCGACCAGCGCCTTGAAGTCATCTAAGGTGCCGAACATCGGGTCGACGTCGCGGTAATCCGACACGTCGTAGCCGAAGTCCTTCATAGGTGACTTGAAGAAGGGCGATAGCCAGATGCCATCGGCGCCCAGCTGGGCAATGTAGTCGAGGCGTTGCGTGATGCCAGGCAAGTCACCAATGCCGTCACCGTTGCTGTCTTGGTAAGACCGGGGATAAATTTGATACAGAACGCCGCCGCGCCACCATTCGTTATTTGGGGCTTTTGAGATACTCATTTGGATTTAGCCTTTAACAGCGCCAGCCGTGAGGCCAGACACGATTTTCTTTTGAAAGAGGAGAACGAGAAGCACCAGCGGCAGCGTCACGAGTACCGATGCGGCCATGATGTTGCCCCACGGAATGTCGTATTTGCTGGCGCCGGAAATCAGTGAGATAGAGACGGGTACCGTGCGCTCGTTGTTGTCAAGCACGAAAGTCAGCGCAAATAAGAACTCGTTCCACGCAGCGATGAAGGCCAACAATCCGGTTGATACCAAAGCGGGCCAAAGCAATGGCATGAACACGTCTTTGATGATGCGGAAAGGGCCGCAACCGTCCATGATGGCGGCCTCCTCAAGCTCCTTGGGCAGCTGCTTCATAAAGGTGGTCAGCACCCACACTGTGAAAGGCAGGGTGAAGATCATGTAGGGCAACACCAAGCCCAGCGCCTTGTTGTAGATGCCCAATGCGCGGATGAGCTCGAACATGCCAGCCAACACCGCGACCTGCGGAAACATCGAGACAGCCAACACCGAGGTGAGCAGCAAGCCGCGCCCCTTGAAGCTGATGCGCCCCAATGCATAGGCGGCGCTCACGCCGACGAGCAGCGACAGGGCTACCACCAACACGGACACCATGATCGAGTTCAGGATGTGGCGACCGAAAGGTTGCTCGGCGAGGGTAAAGAGAGAGATGTAGTTTTTCAGTGAGACGCTGCTGGGCAGTAAGCTGGGGTCAAACAGCGCTGAGCCGCTCTTGAAAGACGTTGAGATGGCATACACAAACGGAAACACCGACACCACGACAACCAATGCTGCCAGCGCGTAGATCGAGAAGGTTGCAAAGCGACTGCGATGCATCAGTCTTCTCCCAATTTCATGCGCCCGATGCGGATGTAGGCAACCGTGCACAGACCGATGATTAAGAACAGGGCAGTGGAGGCCGCTGAGCCATAGCCCATGTACCCGTTATCAACCATTTCACGGCGTACAAATCCAGACATGCTGATGGTGCTGTTGCTGTTTGAAGTCAGGACGTAGATGAGGTCGAAAATGCGCAATGCGTCAAGCAGGCGGAAAATAACGGCGACCATCAAAGCCGGTTTAATCAGTGGCAGCGTGACGCGCCAAAACAAGCGCAAGGGGTGAACGCCGTCGACGCGGGCAGCTTCATAGCAATCTTTGGGCAGCACTTGTAGCGCGGCTAATATGAGCAGCGCCATGAAGGGCGTGGTTTTCCAGACGTCGACAGCGACGACTGTCCACAAGGCGAAGTCAGGGTCAGCGGTCCACGCCACTTTCTGCGCGACGAGGCCGAGGTCATAAAGCCATTGGTTGATGACGCCGAATTGGTCGTGCAACATCCAGCCCCACATTTTTGCGGAGACGATTGTCGGGATCGCCCATGGCACCAATACGGCTGCACGGACCCAGGCGCGTCCTTTGAATTCTTGGTTGAGTAACAACGCGACACCAAGACCCAACAGGGTTTCGATCGTTACCGAGACAACAGAAAACTTGAGGGTGTTGATGATGGAGATACCCCAATCGCTTTCCCAAAAGCCATCGGTGTAATTGGGGTTGGCGAACAGCCCGTATTCGCCAAAGTAGTTTTCGAGACCAACAAATTTCGCCGCATCAATATCGTTGATGTTGGCATCGGTCAGGCTAAACCAAATGGTTCGCCCGAGCGGCCACAGCGCGACCACAATCAGGACCAATAGCATTGGCGATAGGTAAAGCCATGCGGTTCTGGGTTTTTGGTTCATTGTGGTGCTCGGGCCGCTCGTTTAGGCGATGACTTACCAGGTCTTACCGCGACGAACTTGGTTGAGTTTGCCTTCAAGCTTCTTCAGGCTGTCCTCCGCACTGGTTTTGCCTGACAGTACATCGTGGGTGGCGTTCCAGAAAGCGGCCGACACTTCGGGGTACTTCAGACCCGTTGCTGTAGCAGGACGCGGAACCGCGTTGGTGAACACGTCATACAAGCTACCGAAGAATGGGTTAGCGGCCAACACGTCTTTGTCTGTGTAGAGCGATGCGATGGTGGGGTTGTAAGACCCTTTAATGGCGCGCTCTTTCTGGACTTCAGGGCTGGTCATGTACATCACCAAAGATGCGGCTGCCTCTTGGTTCTTGGAGTACTTTGAAACAGCCAACTGCCAGCCACCCAGGGTAGCGGCGTTCTTGCCGTCAGCGCCGCCTTTTGGAAGTGCCGAGACGCCAATCTTGCCGGCTATCTTGCTGTCTTTACCGTTGCCCAGCGACCAGGCATACGGCCAGTTGCGCATGAAGGCGGCGTTGCCGTTTTGGAACACGCCACGCGCTTCTTCTTCAGCGTAGTTCAGCACGCCTTGCGGTGCGATGGTGCCGATCCATGATGCCGCTGTCTTGAGTGCTTTGACAGCACTGGGGTTGTTGACGGTAATTTTGCCGTCCGCATCAACGATGTTGCCGCCGTTGTAGCTGGTCAACCATTCAACCGCATCACAGGTCAAGCCTTCGTAGGCCTTTGCTTGGAATACGAACCCTTGGAAATCAGCGTTACCCGCAGCGCGCTCACCGTCCTGAATCTTCTTGGCGACAACGGCTAACTCTTCCCAGGTGGCAGGCGCCTTGGCGTTGTACTTTGCGAGCAAGTCTTTGCGGTAGTAAAGCAAGCCGGCATCGGTGAACCAAGGCATCGCCAGCAGTTTGCCGTCAACGGTGTTGTTTTTCACGATCGCAGGGAAGTGGTTTTTCTCAGCGCCGTTGCTGTATTTGGACAGATCGACCAAGTGATCTTTGATCACACCAGGCCACACCACGTCGACGTTGATAACGTCGAGATCGGTCGATTTCGCGGCAAACATCTGGCGGAACAGTGCCAGGATGTCAGTCGTGGAGTTGGGGATGGTGAAGAGTTTGACTTCGTTGCCAGTTTTGGCTGCCCACTCGGATGTGTGCTTTTTACAGAACTCAAAGTCTTGACCGACAGAGCCGCAAGAAATGGTGATGGTTGCGGCTTGTGCGCTGGCCATGAGGGCGACGGGCGCGATGGCTGCCAAGATGGCAGATTTCAATTTGAAAGTCATGGATGTCTCCAGTAAGGGTTAGATGCTTCGGCGATCAGACCTCTGAATTTCGCCGACATTTGAGATTAAATTTAAAATGCAATCGATTGCAAATTGGTAAAAACCCTTATAGATAATATTTTGGTATGCATTAAGTGAGCG
>JAURGS010000101.1 GCA_030833685.1 Rhodoferax sp.
CTGAACTATGCGGCGGTCGATCCTATTTTGACCAACGAAAAATGCAGCTTTTGGCACTTTCGCTTTGATGCGGATGCCAACATGCGTATGCGGGCCTTGATGTCAGTCTTGCGCAGCGACCAGGAGGTCAAGAAGGTTTACATCATCGGACAGGACTACAGCTTTGGCCAGGCAGTGGCGCAGCAGGCCAAGAAGCAACTGGCCGAGGTGCGACCCGATGTGCGCGTGGTTGGTGATGAACTGCATGCGGTGGGCCGCATCAAAGATTTCCTGCCCTACGCCAGCAAAATATTGAAAAGCGGTGCGCAGGCGGTGGTGACCGGTAACTGGGGCAACGACTTGACGCTTTTGGTCAAGGCGGCCAAAGAGGTGGGTTATTCCGGCAAGTTCTACACCTTTTATGGCAATGCGTTGGGTGCGCCAGCGGCCATTGGTGATGCGGGTTTGGGCAAAGTGATTGCCGTGGCCGAGTGGATGCCCAATGTGGGCGACGCGCAAAGCCGCCAGGCCTATCAGGCGTTTAAGGCCCGCTTTCCTGACCCGTCTCATGATTACCTGCACATGCGCATGCAACTGATGGTGCAGGCGTTGGCGCAGGCGATTCAAAAGGCCGGCTCGACGCAAGTGGAGGCAATTGCGCGGCAATTGGAGTCGTCGCACATTGGTCTTTTTGGTCGACAGGGCTACATGCGCGCTGAAGACCATCAATTTCAGCAGGACCTGGTTGTTGGCCTGATGGCACGCCAAGGCCAAGGCACTGTTCTTTTCGATGTGGAAGGATCGGGCTATGGTTTTGAGGTGATTCGCACCCTCAAAGCTGTGGATGTGGCCCAGCCGAGCACCTGCAAGATGCGTCGCCCGGGCGTCTGAGGGAGCTTCGAAGCCTGTGCGAGCCACTAGCGCCGCGCTGCCATGAGGTGCCAAACATCAGGGTGAACACGCTACAATAGCGCGCTTTGCCTCGCAGCAAAGAGCACGCCAGATGCAGTTCCAGCGCCTGGCGCAAGTCAATTTATCAAGGAAAAACATGATTGCATCGACTGTCAAAGCCGAGGTTGTCAAAGACAACGCTCGCAAGGCTGGTGATACCGGCAGCCCGGAAGTTCAAGTTGCGCTGCTAACTGCGCGTATCAACGAGCTGACACCTCATTTTCAAACGCACGCCAAAGACCATCATGGTCGCCGCGGTCTGCTGCGTATGGTGAGCCGCCGCCGCAAATTGCTGGACTACCTCAAAAGCAAAGATGCTGACCGTTACTTGGCCTTGATTGCCAAGCTGGGTCTGCGCAAGTAATCGAATCGAATGAGAAATGCGCCTGGGTTAGTAATCTAGCTCAGGCGTTTTTCACTTCGGAGAAGACAAAAACGGAGCGAAGCTGTGTCATTCCAAGGTGCTTTTGACCGCAATGGTCAGTGGCTCTCTGGAATGGCATCGTGTTCTGTGCGGTCGGATCCGGGCAAAGGCGGGGTGGCCTACAACCCCGTCGATATCTGTACCAATAGGAGAACCACATGACGATGTTTAACAAGGTCAGCAAGACCTTTCAATGGGGACAGCACACAGTCACCATGGAGACCGGTGAGATTGCTCGCCAGGCCAGCGGAGCCGTGTTGCTCGATATGGATGGCACGGTGGTTTTGGCCACTGTGGTTGCTAAAACCGAAGGCAAACCGGGGCAGGACTTTTTCCCACTGACTGTTGACTACCTTGAGAAGTCTTACGCAGCGGGCAAGATCCCTGGCAGTTTTTTCAAGCGCGAAGGTCGTCCTAGTGAATACGAGACGCTGACCAGCCGCCTGATCGATCGCCCCATTCGGCCCTTGTTTCCCGATGGGTTTTTCAATGAGGTGCACGTGGTGGTGCACACAGTGTCTTTGAACCCTGAGGTTGACGCCGATATCGCGGCCATGATCGCCGTGAGCGCGGCCTTGTCAATCAGCGGTGTTCCATTCAATGGTCCGATTGGGGCAGCTCGTGTCGGTTACGTGAACGGCGAATATGTACTTAACCCGGGTCAAACCGCACGCACCAACAGCCAGATGGATCTGGTTGTGGCCGGGACTGAAACAGCAGTTTTGATGGTCGAGTCTGAGGCCTCGCAACTCTCGGAAGAAGTGATGCTCGGAGCTGTGGTATTCGGTCACGAGCAAGGCGCCATCGCCATCAACGCGATCCACGAACTCGTGCGCGACGCCGGCAAGCCCGTCTGGGACTGGCAGCCACCGGCCAAGGACGAGGCTTTGATCGCGGCCGTGAGCGCTTTGGCCACAGAAAAACTGGCTGCGGCCTATCAGATTCGCAACAAGCAGGCGCGCACGCAGGCGTGCCGCGATGCTTATGCTGCGGTCATGACTGGTCTTAAAGAGCAGGCGATTGATTTCGATTCAGTCAAGGTTGAGGGATTGCTCTTTGAAATTGAGGCGCGACTGGTTCGCAGCCAAATTCTGGCCGGTGACCCCCGTATCGACGGACGTGACACCCGCACAGTGCGCCCGATTGAGATTCGCAACAGTGTTTTGCCACGTACGCACGGCTCAGCCTTGTTTACCCGGGGTGAGACCCAGGCGTTGGTGGTCACGACATTGGGTACTGAGCGTGATGCACAGCGCATCGATGCGCTCAGTGGCGAGTTTGAAGACCGCTTCATGCTGCACTACAACATGCCGCCGTTTGCGACGGGTGAAACCGGGCGCGTCGGTACCCCCAAGCGCCGCGAAATCGGCCATGGTCGTCTGGCCAAGCGGGCCTTGGTGGCTGTTTTGCCGGAGAAAGATGATTTCCCCTACACCATGCGCGTGGTCTCTGAGGTGACCGAATCCAACGGTTCGTCCTCGATGGCCTCGGTTTGCGGTGGCTGTTTGAGCCTGATGGATGCGGGCGTTCCCCTGAAGGCGCATGTGGCTGGTATTGCCATGGGATTAATTAAAGAAGGTGAAGACTTTGCTGTTTTGTCAGATATCTTGGGTGATGAAGATCATTTAGGCGATATGGACTTTAAAGTCGCAGGTACTAAGCAGGGTGTTACAGCCTTGCAAATGGATATCAAGGTCACCGGCATTACCAAGCAAATCATGCAGGTTGCTCTGGCCCAGGCCAAAGAGGCGCGCATGCATATCTTGGGCAAGATGACCGAAGCCATGGCTGAGGCAAAGACTGAAGTTTCTAGCTTTGCGCCGCGCCTGTACACCATGAAGATCAACCCCGAAAAGATCCGGGATGTGATTGGCAAAGGTGGCGCTGTGATCCGTGCCCTGACGGAGGAGACCGGCACACAGATCAATATCGAAGAGGATGGCACCATCACCATCGCCTCGACTGACAGCGAAAAGGCCGAAGAGGCCAAGCGTCGTATCGAACAGCTGACCGCAGAGGTTGAGGTGGGTAAAGTCTACGAAGGCCCGATCACCAAGATTTTGGACTTTGGTGCTTTGGTCAATCTCCTGCCTGGCAAAGACGGTTTGTTGCACATCAGCCAGATCGCGCACGAGCGCGTTGAGAAAGTAACTGATTACTTGTCCGAAGGCCAGGTGGTCAAAGTCAAGGTGCTGGAGACCGATGAAAAAGGCCGTGTCAAATTGTCGATGAAGGTCTTGCTTGATCGTCCGGCGCCCGCGCCTAGCGCGGCGGAGCCAGCCACCGAGTGACCAATGGCCGGGAGTTTTCCTGGACGTCGGATGTCATGACATGTCTGAGATGCGAATGAAAATCGTCGAAGCCCAGGGCGTTGGTAAGCCCGAGGTATTGCGACTGGGCGAAAGAGATCGCCCAGTGGCTGGTGCCGGGGAGGTTTTGATTCGTGTAAGCGCCAGCGGCATCAACCGCCCCGACGTGCTGCAACGCAAAGGCCTATACCCGCCACCACCCGGTGCGCCAGACACGCTCGGGCTGGAGGTCGCCGGGACCATTGTCTCGGGCGATGCGCAGGCTATGGCGCAGAGCAATCTGAACCTGGGTGATCGGGTGTGTGCACTGGTTGCGGGGGGTGGTTACGCGCAGTATTGCGTGGCACCCGCAGCCCAGTGTTTGCCAGTGCCCAAGGGTTGGAGCGATGTCGAGGCAGCAAGCTTGCCGGAGACGGTGTTCACGGTATGGAGCAACCTGTACGACCGTGGCCGCATGCAGGCTGGCGAAACCTTGTTGATTCAGGGTGGTTCCAGTGGCATTGGCGTGACAGCGATTCAGATTGCCAAAGCCATGGGCTTGCGGGTAATCGTGACCGCGGGATCTGACGATAAATGTCAGGCCTGCCTGAACCTGGGTGCCGATCTGGCAATCAACTACAAAGCGCATGATTTTCAGGAAGAGCTCATGCGGCTTACCGATGGTCAGGGCGTTGACCTGATCCTGGATATGGTGGCTGGCGACTATGTTGCCAAAGAGGTGCAGTGTCTGCGTGAGGATGGTCGCTTGGTTCTCATTGCCGTGCAGGGTGGCGTTCAAAGTGCATTCAATGCCGGTCTGGTGTTGCGTAAGCGCTTGACCATCACGGGCTCTACGCTGCGCGTGCGGCCGATTGCGTTCAAGGCGGCAATCGCCGCGGCTTGTCGTGAGAAGGTGTGGCCCCTGTTGGAGAGTCGCGCCGTCAAGCCGGTGATTTACCGCACCTTCGATGCTCGAGATGCTGCGCAGGCCCATGCGCTGATGGAGTCCAATGCACACATCGGGAAAATTGTCCTGACCTGGAGTGAGCATGACGCGTAAATTGATTGCTGGCAACTGGAAGATGAATGGCAGCCTGCAGGCCAACGCCCAGCTTTTGCAAGGGGTTCAGGCAGGCGTGGGCGCGCCCAGGTGCGATGTGGCGGTCTGTGTACCTGCGCCGTACCTGGCGCAGTGTCAACAATTGTTGGGTGAGGGTCCGGTGCAATTGGGTGCGCAAGATGTCTCCGCGCATGCCTTTGGCGCTTTCACCGGTGAAATCTCAGCTGCGATGCTTCGAGAATTAGGTGTGCGTTACGTGATTGTTGGTCACTCTGAGCGGCGTCAGTACCACGGCGAAACCGACCAGCAGGTCTCGCTCAAGGCCAAAGCGGCGCTTGCTAACGGCATCACACCGATTGTCTGTGTCGGTGAAACACTGCTCGAGCGTGAGTCCGGCCAGACCGAGTTGGTGGTCAAACGTCAGCTTGCTGCAGTGATTCACGACAACGGGCATTGCATCAGCGAAATTGTGGTTGCTTATGAGCCAGTTTGGGCGATTGGAACCGGCAAGACGGCTACCCCAGAGCAGGCGCAGGCAGTGCATGCTGTTTTGCGTGCGCAGTTGACGGCTGCGTCGCAACATGCGGATCGCATCGCCATTCTTTACGGTGGCAGCATGAACGCCGGCAACGCCAAAGCCTTGCTGGCTCAGAATGACATTGACGGCGGGCTGATTGGCGGGGCCTCGCTCAAGGCGGAAGATTTTTTAAGTATTGTTGCGGCTTGCCCTTGAGGGTAGGGTCCAGGCAAAAGTAACGGGAGTAAGTCATGGATATGGTGGTCACGATTATTTTGGCGGTTCAAATGATTTCCGCGCTGGTGATGGTCGGCTTGATCCTGATCCAGCACGGCAAGGGTGCGGATATGGGAGCGGCCTTTGGCAGCGGCAGCTCGGGTAGCCTGTTTGGTGCCAGTGGAAGCGCCAACTTTTTGTCGCGCACGACCGCCGTTTTGGCAACTATTTTCTTCGCCTCGACCTTGATGCTGGCTTATTTTGGGACGGCGCGCACCGCACCCAGCTCGGGCAGTGTGCTTGAAAATACGACCCTGCCGGCGCCCGCAGCCCCCGCTGCTGTGCCAGCCCCCAGCGGCGCGGACCAGATACCCGCCAAATAGGGTGCACACCGAGTCATGGCCAGCGTTCATCACAAGTGATTTCGGGCTAAAATTACACGCTTTGGAGAGCGCGGCGCAGCCGCTGGTTTGTGCTGCTTTCCAAGGCAATCGCGGCCGTCGTGGTGGAATTGGTAGACACGCTATCTTGAGGTGGTAGTGGCGAAAGCTGTGCGAGTTCGAGTCTCGCCGACGGCACCAGACTGTGATTGGACTTGGTGGGAATCTCCCGAGCGTTTTGCGCCAGAAGACAAGTCAGCATGAACATCGAACAATATCTCCCAATCCTGCTCTTCATCCTGGTAGGTGTGTTGGTGGGTGTGGCGCCCCAGATCATTGGCTACATCCTTGGACCGAATCGTCCTGATCCTGCCAAAAACTCCCCCTATGAATGCGGTTTCGAGGCCTTTGGCGACGCGCGAATGAAATTCGATGTGCGTTACTACCTCATTGCTATTTTGTTTATTTTGTTTGACCTGGAAACTGCCTTGCTCTTCCCCTGGGCTGTGACACTCAAGGAATTGGGTCTTTACGGCTTTTTGATGGGTCTTGAGATCGTTTTGATTCTGACCATCGGTTTTGTCTACATGTGGATCAAGGGCGCCCTGGAATGGGAGTGATTCGATGATTGAAGGGGTTTTCAAGGAAGGCTTTGTCACCACCAGCGTCGATGCGGTGATGAACTGGGCCAAGACGGGCTCAGTGTGGCCCATGACATTTGGTCTTGCCTGCTGTGCAGTCGAGATGATGCATGCTGCTGCCGCACGTTATGACCTCGCGCGTTTTGGCGCTGAGGTGTTTCGCCCAAGTCCACGGCAGTCGGACCTGATCATCGTGGCGGGCACCCTGACCAACAAAATGGCGCCTGCGTTTCGCAAGGTTTACGACCAGATGGCCGAGCCGCGTTGGGTGATCAGCATGGGTTCGTGCGCCAATGGCGGCGGCTACTACCACTACAGCTACTCGGTGGTACGTGGGTGCGACCGTATCGTGCCGGTGGATATTTATGTTCCGGGCTGCCCACCGACGGCAGAGGCGCTGATTTACGGCATTTTGCAATTGCAGCAAAAAATCCGCCGAACGCAAACGATTGCGCGTGTTTGAGGAAAGTGGCATGACCCAATTTGCTGTCTCTCCTGAAGAAACGCTGCACGCCGTGTCCACTGTACTGGGCGACATGGTCCGACACATTGGCGTGAACCTGGGCGAGGTTACCGCTACTGTGAGCCATCAGCATTACCTGGAGGCCGCGCGCCTGCTCAGGGACGATCCGAGTTGCCAGTTTGAGCAGCTCATGGATTTGTGTGGTGTTGATTACTCGGGTTACTTGTCAGCCTCGCCTGAGGGTCTTCGGTTTGGCGTGGTGCTCCATTTGCTGTCCGTAACCCGTAATCAGCGTTTGCGACTGAAGGTATTTGCGCCGGATGACGAGTTGCCGCTTTTGCCCAGCCTGATTGGTGTTTGGAGCTCGGCCAACTGGTTTGAGCGCGAAGCCTTTGATTTGTTTGGCATTGTGTTCGATGGCCATGATGACCTGCGACGTATCCTGACTGATTACGGCTTTATCGGACACCCTTTCCGAAAAGACTTCCCCTTGTCCGGGCATGTGGAGATGCGTTACGACACCGAACAACGCCGCGTCGTCTACCAGCCCGTGACCATTGAGCCCCGTGAAATCACCCCGCGGGTGGTGCGTGAAGACAACTATGGGGGGCTGCGTAACGCAGGTTGACCCATGGCAGAAATCAAGAACTACACCCTGAACTTTGGGCCACAGCATCCGGCTGCGCACGGCGTCTTGCGCCTGGTGCTCGAGCTAGATGGCGAGGTGATTCAGCGCGCTGATCCCCATATTGGGCTTTTGCACCGGGCCACTGAGAAGCTGGCCGAGAGCAAGACTTACCTGCAGAGCCTTCCCTACATGGACCGGCTGGATTACATGTCGATGATGTGTAACGAGCAAGCGTATTGCCTGACGCTGGAAAAAATGCTGGATTTGGATGTGCCGCTGCGGGCTCAGTACATCCGGGTCATGTTCGCGGAGATCACCCGATTGCTCAACCACTTGCTGTGGGTTGGAGCGCATGCGATTGACTGCGGTGCGATGACGGTGATGCTTTACGCCTTCCGGGAACGCGAAGACCTGATGGATATGTATGAGGCCGTCTCGGGTGCGCGAATGCACGCTGCTTACGTGCGACCTGGTGGGGTCTACCGTGATCTGCCTGAGACAATGCCGCAGCACCAGAGCAGCAAGGTTCGCAGCATCAAGTCGACAGCTCGCCTCAACGAGAACCGCCAGGGTAGTTTGCTTGACTTCATTGAAGATTTCACCAAGCGCTTCCCGACTCACCTCGATGAGTACCACACGCTGTTGACTGACAACCGCATTTGGAAGCAGCGCACTGTGGGCATTGGCGTGGTCACGCCTGAGCGGGCCTTGAATTTGGGCTTTTCAGGCCCGATGCTGCGTGGCTCGGGTATTGCCTGGGACTTGCGCAAGACCCAGCCTTATGAAGTTTATGACCGGCTCGACTTTGATGTGCCGGTGGGCAAGACTGGCGATACCTACGACCGCTATCTGGTTCGTATGGAAGAGATGCGCCAGTCCAATCGCCTTATCCAGCAATGCGTGCAATGGCTGCGCGACAACCCAGGCCCGGTCATCACCGACAACCGCAAAATCGCGCCGCCAGATCGTGAATCGATGAAGTCCAACATGGAGGACTTGATCCATCACTTCAAGCTCTTCACCGAAGGTTTTTGTGTCCCCGAGGGCGAGGCCTATTGCGCCATTGAGCACCCCAAGGGCGAGTTCGGTGTTTATATCGTGAGCGATGGCGCTAACAAGCCGTACCGCATGAAGATCCGCCCGCCGGCGTTTGTGCACCTCGCGGCACTTGACGAGATGGGCAAGGGCCACATGATTGCGGATGCGGTGGCCATCATCGGCACGATGGACATTG
>JAURGS010000102.1 GCA_030833685.1 Rhodoferax sp.
CCGCACGTGAAGCAATGCCAATCCCGGCGAACATACCCCGCCCCTCGGCGGCAACCTGCATAGTCTGCGGATACAGTCCCACCGCCGACACCGGCAATTGACGAGGCCGAACTCAAGCGCCGCGAAGAAGACGCCTTGCGCCAAAGTGAGTTGATTCGCCGTCAGGAAGAAGAACTCAACCAGCGACGCCAGGAGCGCTTAGCGCAAGAAGCGGCGGAGGCTGCAAAACGGGCAGCCGATGAAGCGGCTGCGCGCGCCGCGGCGCAAAAGCCCGCGCAGGACGCGCCAGCTGAGCCCAGCGACGCACCAGCGCCCAAAAAGCCAACTGTGATCCGCAAGGCCGATGTGGCCGCAGCGGCTGCAGCCCTGGCCCAGGAGGAAAAAGACAAGGCCTTGGAGCTTGCCAAACGCCGACGTGAAGCGGAGGCAGAGGCCGCTGCCATTCGCAAGATGATGTCGGGCCCGGCCAAAAAAGCGGCGCCCAAGAAAGAGGAGCCGCCAGCAGACAGCACCAAGCCTGCCTTGAAAGGCACTTTGCACCGGCCTGCCAATGCGCCCAAGTCAGCGGGCACGGCTACACCGGCTGTCGGCGTGGGCGGCAAGGAGATCAAATCAGCCAAGCTCTCGAGCAGCTGGGCGGGGGATCCCGCCAAGAAAAAAGCCATACCTTTGCGTGGCGACACAGGCGCAGGCACTGGCCGTGGCGGCAACTGGCGCAGCGCGCCCAGGGCGCGCCGTGGCCAAAGCGATCGTGATCGCGATGCGCAGCAGGCTGCTGCCGCACCGGCTGAGTTCAAGGTGATCGAGGTTCATGTGCCCGAGACGATCACCGTGGCCGAGCTGGCACACAAAATGTCAGTGAAAGCCTCTGAGGTGATCAAGGAGCTGATGAAGCTGGGTCAGATGGTTACCATCAACCAGCCACTGGACCAGGATACCGCGATGATCGTGGTCGAAGAGATGGGCCACAAGGCGGTGATTGCTGCTTTGGACGATCCAGAAGCGTTCACCGATGATGAGGTGAACCAGCAGGAGGCAGTGTCGCTGCCCCGTGCGCCTGTGGTGACCATCATGGGGCACGTCGATCACGGCAAAACCTCACTGCTCGATTACATCCGATCGACTCGCGTGGCTTCCGGCGAAGCTGGGGGCATCACGCAGCACATAGGCGCCTACCACGTGGAGACGGCCCGAGGCATGGTGTCTTTTCTGGACACGCCCGGCCACGAAGCCTTCACGGCGATGCGGGCGCGCGGATCTCAAGCCACTGATATCGTGATTTTGGTTGTGGCTGCGGACGACGGCGTCATGCCGCAAACCAAGGAGGCGATCAAGCATGCCAAGGCAGCAGGGGTTCCCTTGGTTGTCGCGGTGAACAAGATCGACAAGCCCGATGCCAACCCCGATCGTGTCAAGGGTGAACTGGTTGCCGAAGAGGTGATTCCAGAAGAGTTCGGTGGTAACTCGCCTTTTGTCAAGGTGTCTGCGAAAACTGGTGAGGGCATCGATGCCTTGCTCGAACAGGTGCTGCTGCAGGCGGAGGTGCTGGAATTGCGTGCTCCCGTCGACGCGATGGCAAAAGGCCTGGTGATCGAGGCCAAGCTCGACAAAGGTCGCGGTCCGGTGGCCACTGTGCTGGTGCAGTCGGGTACCCTGAAAACTGGTGATGTGGTTTTGGCAGGCCAAACCTACGGACGTGTGCGCGCCATGCTCGACGAAGATGGCAAATCCATCAAGTCGGCTGGCCCATCGATCCCGGTGGAGATTCAAGGTCTGACCGAGGTGCCCCAGGCTGGCGACGAATTCATGGTTCTGAGCGACGAGCGCCGCGCCCGCGAGATCGCCACCTACCGTGCCGGCAAGTTCCGCAACACCAAGTTGGCTAAACAACAGGCGGCCAAGCTGGAGAACATGTTCAGCGACATGGCCGCTGGTGAAGTCAAGACGCTGCCTATCATTGTCAAGGCCGATGTTCAGGGCTCACAGGAGGCCCTGTCTCAGTCATTGATCAAGCTCTCCAACGACGAAATCAAAGTGCAGTTGGTGTATGCCGGCGTAGGTGGCATCAGTGAGTCTGATGTCAACCTTGCGATTGCAGCTAAGGCGGTCATCATTGGCTTTAACACCCGAGCCGATGCTGGTGCGCGCAAACTCGCTGAGACATCGGGCATCGATATTCGCTATTACGACATCATTTACGACGCTGTTGATGACCTCAAGCTGGCCATGTCGGGCATGCTCACGCCTGACAAGAAAGAGGAAATCATTGGCACGGCAGAAATCCGCCAAATCTTCAAGGTGTCCAAGATCGGCTCGATTGCCGGCTGTATGGTCACCTCGGGTGTGGTGCGCAAGAGCGCGCGCCTTCGCCTGCTGCGCCAAAACACGGTTATCTATAGCGGCGAGCTCGAATCACTCAAGCGCTTCAAAGACGATGCCAAGGAAGTTCGTGAAGGTTTCGATTGCGGCTTGAATATCAAGAATTACAACGATATTCAAGAAGGTGATGTCCTCGAGTTCTACGAAATTCGGGAAATCGCGCGCACCTTGTAAGTCCTTTGGAAAGTTTTTGTGCGCCGAAAGACTGCCAGCACGAACCGTGCGTTCAAAGTAGCCGATCAGATCCAGCGGGATCTGAGCGAGTTGATCGCTCGCGAGTTAAAAGACCCGCGTGTAGGGTTGGTCACGCTGCAAAGTGTTGAAGTCTCGCCAGACTACGCCCATGCCAAGGTTTATTTCAGTGTCCTGTCGGGCGATGTGCAGGCCTGTGCAGACGGACTGAATCAGGCTGCTGGTTTTTTGCGTACGGGCTTGTTCAAACGCTTGCACATTCATACCGTGCCGACCCTGCACTTCATTTATGACCAGACACCAGAGCGCGCGGCCGATATGAACGCCTTGATCGCGCGCGCTGTGGCCTCCCGGGCAAAGGACGACTGAACATGACGCCAGCGCCGCGTGCACGGGTTGCTCGGCGCCCCGTGCATGGGGTGCTGTTACTGGACAAGCCGCTGGGCATGTCCAGTAACCACGCCTTGCAAAAGGCAAAGTGGTTGTTGCGTGCTGAGAAAGCAGGCCATACCGGCACGCTGGATCCATTGGCAACCGGCATCTTGCCAATTTGCTTCGGCGCCGCCACCAAATTCAGCCAGCTTCACCTGGACGCAGATAAAGCCTACGACGCACTGCTTCGCCTGGGCACGACCACCACAACCGCTGACGCCGAAGGCTCTGTTGTGCAAACGCGCGATCTTCCTGAAGCCGACATTGACCTGCAGGCGCTGGCTGACCGTTTCACCGGGCGCATCGGGCAGATGCCTCCGATGTACAGCGCGCTTAAGAAAGATGGCAAAGCCTTGTATGACTACGCGCGCGCCGGTGAAGTCGTTGAGCGCGAAGTGCGACAGGTCGATGTCCACGCGCTGAAACTGCAGTGGGCTACGACGTCTGCCGACCACGCTGCACTGGAGGCACAGGTACGTTGCAGCAAGGGGACCTACATTCGAACCTTGGCGCAGGATATTGGTGAGGCGATGGGTTGCGGCGCTCACCTGGGTGCCTTGCGGCGCGTTGCCGCAGGATCCTTCCAGCTGGCGCAGTGCATCACCCTTCAGGCGTTGGAGTCCATGGCAGATTCGGACCGCGTGAATGCCCTCTTGCCGGTAGTGAGCCTCTTGCAGGACCTGGCCTCTATCCATCTGGATGAGCCCGAGTCGGCCCGATTTTTAAGCGGCCTGCCGCGGCGCGGCAGTTGGCCGGATACGCCGTTGCTATCGGTTTACGGACCTGGCGATGTTCTGCTGGGAACCGGTCGCGTTGAGGCCGGTCAGCTCCATCCTGTGCGTCTTTTGAATACCGATGAAATCCAGGAAATGACCCAGACATCAGTCAATGCGGTCACAGCCTAAATGGATACTGTTTTTACCCCTGTACACCACGAAAGTGCATCATGAGTTCCACCAAACCGATTCGTAATATCGCGATCATTGCCCACGTTGACCATGGCAAAACCACCATGGTTGATCAGCTGCTGCGCCAGTCAGGCACGTTTGCCGAGCACGAGAAGCTGGTGGACACGGTGATGGACAACAACGCGATCGAGCGTGAGCGTGGCATCACGATTTTGGCCAAGAACTGTGCCGTGAGCTGGCAAGGCACGCACATCAATATCGTAGACACCCCCGGTCACGCCGACTTCGGCGGGGAAGTGGAGCGCGCTTTGTCCATGGTCGACGGTGTTTTGCTGTTGATTGATGCACAAGAGGGGCCAATGCCCCAGACCCGATTTGTGACAAAAAAAGCCCTGGCCTTGGGGCTCAAGCCAATCGTGGTGGTCAACAAAGTCGACAAACCCGGCAGCAATCCGGATAAGGTAATCAACGCAGCCTTCGACCTGTTTGACAAGCTGGGTGCGACCGACGAGCAGCTTGATTTTCCAGTGGTTTACGCCTCTGGCATCAACGGCTGGTCGTCGCTGGCAGAAGGTGGGCAGGGTGAGCAGTGGGGCGCTGACATGTCGGCGCTTTTTGACACCATCCTCAAATACGTGCCAGCGCAAAGTGGTGATCGTCAAGCGCCATTGCAGTTGCAGATTTCGGCGCTGGACTATTCGACGTTTGTGGGTCGTATCGGTGTGGGGCGCATTAGCCAAGGCACTATTCGACCCATGATGGACGTGCTGGTCATGGAGGGCCCCGACGGAAAGGCCGTGAAAGGGCGAATCAATCAGGTGCTTACTTTTCAAGGGCTTGACCGTGTGCAGACGACCGAGGCAGGCCCGGGTGAAATTGTGCTGATCAATGGAATCGAAGATATTGGCATTGGCGTGACTGTTACCGATCCGCTCAAGCCCGCACCGATGCCCATGTTGCGTGTGGATGAGCCAACGCTGATCATGAATTTTTGTGTCAATACCAGTCCATTGGCTGGCCGTGAGGGCAAATATGTGACGAGCCGCCAGATCTGGGATCGCTTGCAAAGGGAACTGCAGCACAACGTTGCCCTGCGCGTTCGCGAAACAGGCGAGGAGGGCGTTTTTGAAGTGGCGGGCCGCGGAGAACTTCACCTGACGATCCTGCTGGAGAACATGCGTCGCGAGGGCTACGAGTTGGCTGTCTCTAAGCCGCGTGTGGTGTTTCAGGATATCAACGGTGTACGCCATGAGCCCATTGAAATGGTGACGGTGGACATTGAGGAGCAACACCAGGGCGGCGTGATGCAGGCTTTGGGTGAGCGAAAAGCCGAGTTGGCCAATATGGAGCCGGATGGACGCGGACGTGTGCGCCTGGAATACCGCATTCCGGCGCGCGGACTGATTGGTTTTACCAACGAGTTTCTCAACCTGACCCGTGGCAGCGGCTTGATCGCCAACATCTTTGATTGCTACGAGCCACACAAAGGCGATATCGGCGGACGAAAAAATGGGGTTCTGATCTCTATGGACGACGGTGAAATCTTCACCTACGCCTTGGGCAAACTCGACGATCGGGGACGCATGTTTGTGCGGGCGAACGATCCGGTGTACGAAGGCATGATTGTTGGCATTCACAACCGCGACAATGACCTGGTGGTCAACGCCACGCGAACCAAACAGCTGACAAACTTTCGCGTCAGCGGAAAAGAGGATGCGATCAAGGTGACGCCCCCGATCGACCTGACGCTGGAATATGGTGTGGAGTTCATTGAGGACGACGAGCTCGTCGAAATTACACCTAAGTCGGTGCGCCTGCGCAAACGCCATCTCAAAGAGCACGAGCGCAAGCGCGCCAGCCGTGAGACGGCATAAGGGCGATTACGTCTTCTGGGCGCAAGCAGACATTTGCCTCAGGCTGCCCCCTGTAAAGCCACCCCATAACCATCTGACCGAGCAATGCAACTCACCCACACGCGCGCTGTTTTGTTGATGGTTGTGGTGACCTTTCTGTGGTCGTTGGCGGGCTTGGTCACTCGTCACCTTGAACATGCGCAAAAGTTCGAAGTCACGTTCTGGCGCAGCCTGTTTACTTTTGCATGCCTTCTGCTGATTCTGCCCGCCTGGCAGGGCTTTGGCGTTTTCAGGCGCATGCGACATGCTGGTGCGGCACTATGGCTCTCAGGTTTGTGCTGGTCGGGCATGTTCACATTTTTTATGCTCGCTCTGATGTTGACCAGTGTGGCCAACGTCTTAGTGACCATGGCCCTGGCACCCCTGTTCACGGCGCTGGCTGCACGATTTTTGATCAACTATGCAGTGCCTTTGCGTACCTGGGTGGCGATCATGATTGCCGGGGGCGGCATTGTCTTCATGTACGGCAGTCAATTGGGCGAGGGCATCAGCATCGCAGGCACGCTGCTGGCACTGTGCATCCCGATGGCGGGTGCTGCAAACTGGACCGTCAGCCAGCATGCGCATAGCAAAGGCCAGAACATCGATATGGTGCCTGCGGTGTTGATCGGCGCGGGGCTGTCGGCGCTGCTGACTTTTCCGCTGGCGCTGCCTTTTCAGGCGTCTGGATTTGATCTGACGCTGCTGGCGGGCTTGGGCATTGTTCAGTTAGCCATACCCTGTGTTTTGGCCGTGCAATGCGCGCGCGTGCTCAAAGCCCCCGAGGTGGCCTTGCTCAGCATGCTGGAGGTTATTTTTGGGATCTTGCTGGTTTGGTGGGGCGCCTCAGAGGCCCCCCGCCTTGAGGTGCTCGTAGGCGGGGCCTTGGTGATCGGTGCCTTGCTCGCTAACGAAATGCTGGGCTGGCGGCTTCGTCGCTAGCGCTCGCAAAGCTCACTCATAGCAGCCATGCTAGCGATTGCGGGTTTTCATGGCGCGCTCGACTTCACGTTTGCCTTCGCGGTCTTTGATGGTGTCGCGTTTGTCGTGTTCGGCTTTGCCCTTGGCTAATGCCACCTCACACTTGACTTTGCCGTTTTTCCAGTGCAGGTTCACTGGCACAAGCGTGTAGCCTTTTTGCTCTACTTTGCCAATCAGACGTTTGATCTCTTCTTTGTGCATCAGCAGCTTTCGCGTGCGTTGCTTGTCCGGACTGATGTGGGTCGAGGCTGTGCCCAAGGGCTGAATCTGAAGGCCGATTAAAAACAGTTCGCCGTTACGGATCACCACGTAACCGTCAGTGAGCTGTACTTTGCCCTCACGCAGCGACTTCACCTCCCAGCCTTCAAGCACCATGCCTGCTTCAAAGCGTTCTTCAAAAAAGTAATTGAACGCAGCTTTTTTGTTGTCCGCAACGCGGGCATTGGTGGGGGTTTTCTTCTTTTGCATGGTCTGGCGCAGAGGTTTGTGAGTCGAGACGCCTGACTACAATGCCTTGCGAGTCCCGATTCTATGAAAACCGTCGAGAAGTCTGTTCATATTTGGTTTAGTGCAGCGGAAATGTTTCGCCTAGTGACCGATGTGAAGGCTTATCCGGAATTTTTGCCCTGGTGTGACCATGGCCTTGTCCTTAGCAGTAGCGAGACAGGGATGCTGGCCGAAGTCGGTATTGCCTTTGGCGGGATTCGCCAGCGGTTTCGCACGCAAAACACCCACATACCCGATCGCCAGGTCAATATCAGTCTGGTGGAGGGACCGTTTTCAAGTCTGGATGGCCAGTGGCGTTTTGAACCCTTGGGCCAAGAGCGTGCCTGCAAAGTGACTTTGCGGCTCAGCTATGGCTTCAGCGGTGTGCTGGGTTCGGCGATCGGTCCGGTATTTGACCGCATCGCCAACTCCATGGTCGAGGCCTTCGTTCAACGCGCCAATGTGGTCTATGGCCAGTGAATCCCAGTTGCTGCGGGTTAAGCTTTTGGTCGACCTGGGCTCGCGCCAGGTGCATGAGGCAGACTTGCTGTTGCCATCGCCGTGCACCGTCCGAAGCGCGCTGGCGCGTGCTGATGTGGCGTCTCTGTTGGTCTCGGATGTTGATTTAAGCGGGCGAGTTGGTATTTGGGGCCGCCGGGCCGCCATGACTGACCCGATTCATGATTTGGACCGCTTGGAGGTCTACCGTGCGTTGAAGGTGGATCCGAAAATTGCCCGACGCCAACGTTTTCAGAAGCAAGGGGCGCGGGCAGCGGGGTTGTTTAGCAAACGACGCCCCAATGCCAAGCCCGGGTACTAAAGCCTCATTGGCAATCCGAGCGGATCACGGACTCAATTCTGGCCTGTTCTGCCAGGCGAGCGTCTTCGTCCATGAAGACAGATTCACCTTGTTCGTTGACGGTTTTGAGACGGCTGCCGCTGTTGATCACGGCCAGCGATCGCTTGGCTCTGGTGCAGTTTTCGGCTTTTGCGGCAGCAACGCGCGCCTGTTCAGCTTGGTTTTGGCGAGATTTTTCTAATTCTTCAGCGGCTTTTTTATTTTTGACCGCCGCCTCCAACGCGCTGCTCGACGGGCTGGGCGCTCGGTCTTTTTCCGCTGAGGCTGCACCTGAAGCAGGTTGGTCGGAGGGTGACCCATTGGCGGGCTCAGCTTGCGCCGCGTTGGGGCGCTTGATAATTTGCGCCTCGCTGACGCCAGGTGGAGGTGGAAGGTCGCTAAAGACGGGCCGCCCCGTTTTGTCCAGCCAATGCCATTGGGCCTGAACGGTGAGGGGCAATGCC
>JAURGS010000103.1 GCA_030833685.1 Rhodoferax sp.
GAACTCGGCTTTGAAATCGTTGTTGTTGCCCTTGATCTCGCTGCTCAGCGGGGTGGGTATGCTGGTCGTGGGCACCGGTTTGCTGTTTGCGGTGATCGGCCTGCAAACCCTGGCGGCAGATTTTCCGGTCCTGGTCACTGGGCTGATCAACTCCGCTTATTTCGCTGGTTTTGTCTATGGGACCTATGCCTGTCCTGCGGTCATCCGCCGTGTGGGGCACATTCGGGCCTTTGCCGCCATGGCCTCGGTCGCCTCGACCCTGCCGATTTTGTTAGCGCTTTGGCTCAACCCCTGGTTTTGGGGAGCGCTTCGGTTTGTCAACGGCATCTGCCTGGTGGGTCTGTACATCGTGGTGGAGAGCTGGCTCAACGTGGTGGCCATGAGCTCCATCCGGGGCAAAGTGTTTGCCGCCTACATGGCTGTCAGCGGTGTGGCCATGGCCTTAGGCCAATGGCTGATTTTGGTGGGCGACAGTTATGGATTCGTTCCATTTGCGGTGGTGTCCATTCTTTTCTCCTTTGCGCTTTTGCCCATCACGCTCACACCGGTCACACAGCCCGAACCCGCTCCGGCGCCCAAGCTGGGCTTGAGCGCCCTGTTTGCAACTTCCCCCATCGGCGTGATTGGCGCAGTGGTATCGGGCTTGCTCAGCGGCGCGTTCTACAGCCTGGGCCATGTATTTGGACAACGCATCGGTATGAGTGAGATTGGCATTGCCACGTTCATGGCCGTCACCATCCTGGGCGGCGCTGCTTTTCAATGGCCAGTTGGCCACCTCTCCGACCGCTACGATCGACGCTGGGTGCTAATGGGGGTGTGCGTGGGCGGTGCCGCAGTCTGCGCCTTTGGCTTTCTGCTCGCGCTGCAGTCAGAGGCAGCCCTGGTGGCCCTGGGCCTACTGTTTGGAGGCATGACTTTTACCGTGTACGGCTTGTCAGTTGCCCACGTCAATGATTTGGTCGAGCGCGAAAAAGTGCTGGAGGTCACCGGCGGCTTGCTGCTGCTACACGGGGCTGGCGCAACCTTGGGGCCGACCCTGGCCGGCGCCATGATGGATGCCCTGGGGCCAGGCAGCTTGCTGCTGTATTTCATGGGGATTCTCGTCGCCATGACGCTGGTAGCCTGGCACTACATCCGCCGGCGCCCGCTCAACCGTGGCGAGCCAGGAGAAAAAGACAACTACGTGGCCATGGGCACCAGCTCTCAGGCCGTTCTCCAGATGGATCCGCGTGCGCCGGGCGAAACCTGAACCTCAGCCCAGGTGAGCGTGCCGGCTGGCTCCAACCGTTCTAATCCAAAACCAGCGCGCATAGGGCGGCAATGGCTGCGGTCTCGGCACGCAGCACTCTTTTGCCCAGGGAGACGGCCCGAAAACCGTGGTGCTGTGCGGCAGATTCTTCGGCCAAACTCAAGCCGCCCTCGGGGCCTGACAAAAAAAGGACCGGCTGGTTTTCAGGCTCTCCCTCAAGCTGCTGGCGCAAGGCCTGTGCATCGGGCTGCAGCGACAGAATCAAACGTAGGCCGGTTGGCGGCAAAGACCTCTCAACCCAGTCTGCCAATTGGCAAACCGGGTAAATCTCAGGCAATTGATTGGCCCCGCACTGCTCGCAGGCGGCAATGGCCACGCTGCGCCAATGCCTGTTTTTTTTCTCAGCGCGCTCTCCCTCTAGGCGCAGGACACTGCGCTCGGTGACAAGCGGCTGAATACTGCGTACGCCGAGCTCTGTGGCTTTTTCGACAAGCCAGTCCATGCGCTCATTGGCTGGCATCCCCACTGCCAAATGTACGTTTCGCCGTACTGCCCGATCTGCTGGCGTGAACTCACCGACCTCAACTGCAACCTCCTGGCGGCGCATTTTGGTGATGCGCGCCCGATAGTCACCAAACTGACCTGCGACTGGTTCACCATTGAACAGCGCCACCGGGTCACCCGGCTGCAAGCGCAAAACCTGCACGTGACGGGCTGGGCCCGGCGGCAGCGCCAATGCGAGACCCGGTGCAAGAGACTCTGGGCAATAAAAACGCGCCATGCTGCTATTGGCGGCCAAAGCCAAAAATATTGGGCTCAACAATACCTTCGATCGAGTCGACCAGGCGCAGCAGGGGTTTGAGTTCCTGGTATCTCGCGCATGTCGAACGAATGTAGCCCAGGAATCGCGAGGTGTCTGCCAGGTAACGCGGCTTGCCGTCACGCAGCGTCAGTCGGGCAAAAATACCCGCCACCTTCAGATGGCGCTGCAAACCCATCCACTCCACGCCACGATAAAAATCACCAAAATCCTGGCCGACTGGCAATCCTGCTTTGCGCGCTTTATCCCAATACCGCACCGTCACATCCAGGCAGAACTCTTCGTCCCAGCTGATGAACGCGTCGCGAAGCAAGCTGGCTATGTCGTAGGTGATTGGCCCGTACACGGCATCCTGAAAATCAAGCACGCCTATCGGGCCACCGACAGCCGTTGGCGCCATCAGATTCCTGGGCATGAAATCGCGGTGAACAAAGACTGAAGGCCACGCTAAATTGGCCTGGATGATCTGCTCAAAGCTTCGCGCCAGCGTTTGTTGCTGTGTTGGATCGAGCGTGATGCCTTTGTGCCCAGCCACATACCACTGATCAAACAAGCCCAGCTCTCGGCGCAAAAGCGCCTCATCGTAAGCCGGTAGCACAGCGGGCTTGGAGGCACGTTGCCAGTCCACTAAGACATCGACAGCCTGAAGATACAAGGGCAAATTGGCCGCAGGCGCTTGCGGCTGAAGAACTTGCATCATGGTCTGTTGCCCCAGGTCTGAGAGCAACAAAAATCCATCTGCCTGTTGCCAGTCCAGTACCTGTGGAACGTGCAAGCCCGCGTCTCGCATCAGCGAAGCGACCTTCACAAAGGGCCGACTGTCCTCTTTGTCGACAGGCGCATCCATGATGATGTAAGACGCGTCTTTACCCTGAATGCGAAAGTAACGGCGAAAGCTGGCATCGGCGCTGGCCATTCGTAAGCTGTCTGACACCAGCTCATGCGGCTGCGCAAGGCCTTGCAGCCATGTATCAAAACGCGCTTGGCGCTCGCAATCGGCCCAAACGATATCGCTGACGGCAGGGGAGGGCTTCGCTGGGCTCATGGATAATCCATTCTACAAAGCCGGCCTACATGATCGGCCCCCACAGCCCTCGAGTCGCTGCCCGTTTGCATCTGATGTTCGCATTGCCCCCAAACCCTGCCATGCCGCGTGGCCTGGGCCTCGCTTGCGTCGTCGCTCTGCTGCTATCGCTCCTGCGCTCGGGTACGGCTGGCGCAAGCGATGCGCTGATGCTTCGGCCCGCCGAGCGGCTCAGCGAGAGCCTGGCAAGTCCAAAGGGGCAGAACTTACCCAGTTTTTTGAACGCTAACCATGTCGATGGGCAAACAGACACGCAAACCCGGCTTGAGGGCAATGCTGTCCTGCGAAAGAAGGCTATCACCATCCGTGCTGATCAAATGGTCTATGACCAAGCCAGTGACACTGCGCGTGCCAGCGGCCGAGTAAGAGTCAATCGGGCTGGCAATACCTACGAAGGTCCTTATCTTGAGCTGCGCCTGGAAAGTTTTGAGGGCTTTTTTGACAGCCCGCGTTACCAGCTGTTACGTGCCCAAGCCAATGGCCAAGCAGAACGCGTCGAATTTTTGAGCGAGGAGCGTTCGCGAATCCATCGCGCCACCTACACCACCTGCAAGCGTGATGGGACGCCGGACTGGATGCCTGACTGGATGCTCAGCGCCCGCACCTTAGAGATTGACACCGGCATTGACGAAGGTGTGGCCAAAGGCGTGGTGCTGAGCTTCAAAGGCGTTCCGATTCTGCCGGTGCCATACCTCAGTTTTCCAATCAGCAACCAACGCAAATCTGGACTCCTTCCACCAAGCGTGGGGCTGGATAACGTCAACGGGTTCGAATTCACCCAACCGTATTACTGGAATATCGCACCCAACCGAGACGCCACGATCACGCCCAGCCTCATGACCGAACGGGGTGTTCACCTTGGCAGCGAACTTCGCTACCTTGAAGCCAACTACAGCGGCAGTGCAAGTTTGAGCCTGATGCCATCGGATCGCCTTCGCGACCAGAATCGATGGGGGTTTCATGCCGCGCATCAGGGACGCCTGAGCAGCGCTTGGACCGACCAAGGTATTTCGCTGTCGGTTTTGCTTAATCGGGTGAGCGATGACAACTACTGGCGCGACTTCCAAAGCTCCACCGCCAGCATCGCACCAAGCCTGACCCAGCGCTTGCTCGACAGCCAAATCAACCTCAGTTGGAGTAACAGCGGCTTTTCCAACAGCATTCGCATGCAGCGCTGGCAGACACTGCAAGCGCCTGACACCATCGTGCCACCTTACGATAGCTTGCCGCAGCTGCACTCGCGCTACCAGGTGAACAACTGGCGCGGAGTCGATCTGGCCTTTGACGCAGACCTGACACGATTTCAATCAGACGCCACACTGACGCAGCAGCCCAATGGCGAGCGGCTCTATGCCCTGATGCAAGCCAGCCGGCCCTGGAATGCGCCCTACGGCTACCTGACGCCCAAGTTGCAGTTGCATGCCACCAACTACAGCTTGGACAACGCGTTCAACGGTGCCCGCCAGACGCAGCGGGTGGTACCCACTTTGGGCTTGGATGGCGCATTGGTTTTTGAACGCCAGGGCAATTGGTTTGGACAGTCGATGTTGCAAACCATGGAGCCACGTTTTTTTCTGGTCAGCAGTGCCTATCGGGATCAACAGAATCTGCCGAACTATGACTCCGGCGCCAACGACTTCAATATGGCGACCATCTACCAGGAAAATCAGTTTGTGGGCCACGATCGAATCTCGGACGGCAGCCAACTCACCCTGGGCCTTACCAGCCGATTTCTGGATGCGCAGTCCGGCGCCGAAGCGATTCGCCTGAGCCTGGCTCAGCGCGTTCGCTTTCAAGACGCCAAGGTTTTTCTGCCAGGCACCCTGCCTGCCGAAAAAGGTGTGAGCGACTTGCTGCTAGGCGCCAGCGCCAGGCCAAACACCCAGTGGCGGTTTGACGCCACTTTTCAGGTCAGCCCGAACACGCAACGCACGGTCCGCTCTAATGTCGTAGCGCACTACAAACCGGGTAGTTTCAGGGCGCTAAGCGTGGCCTACCGGTTCCAGCGCGACAACAGCGAACTGGTTGACCTGGCCTGGCAGTGGCCGCTCCTGTCCGGGGAAGAAAACGCCAGTGCCGGTGCGGCCTCGGCTGACGGCAAATGGTACAGTGTCGGGCGTTTAAATTACAGCGTCAGAGACCAGCAACTGGTGGATACGCTCGTGGGCTTGGAGTACGACGCGGGTTGCTGGTTGGGGCGCTTCGTTGTTCAGCGTAACCGTACGGGCGCCGCCACCTACTCGCAGAATGTGATGTTGCAACTGGAGTTTGTCGGCTTTGCGCGGCTAGGCGTCAATCCTTTGCAATCTTTACGCGCCAATATCCCCAACTACGAGAGTTTGCGCACCCTGGAGCCCATTCCCAGCCGCTTCAGCAATTACGATTGATACTGATGGAAACTTTTCTTCGTCAAGCCCTGGTTGCCGCCCTGTTCGGCGGCCTTAGCATGGTGTGCGCCGCCCAGGCAACGACGCCGGGCGCGACAACCCCAAGTGTTACGAATTCAGCGCCCATCGAACCGGTGGACTTCATCGTGGCGGTGGTCAATTCCGAACCGATCACCAACAGTGAAGTGCAAATCGAGTTGAAGAATGCCTTACAGCAAGCGCAGGCGCAAAACGCCCGCCCCGTAGACGACAAGAAGCTGCGTGAACAGGTATTGGAAAACTTGATTCAAAGGCGGACTCAATTGCAATTCGCCAAGGAGACGGGGCTGCGCATCGACACGGCTCAGATTGATCAGGCTGAAAGAAATATTGCCCAGCAAAATCAGCTGAGCATTGCGCAATTGCATGCCCGTCTGGTCCAGGAAGGCACTACGCCGGCCAAGTTTCGTGAGCAGCTGCGTGAACAGCTCACCTTGCAGCGGCTTGGCCAGCGCGAGGTTGAGCCGCGTGTGGTCGTCAGCGAGCTCGATATCGACCAGTACCTCCAGGCCCAGCAATCGCCCGAGTCCGTGGCCAATCAATTAATCAATCTTGGCCAGATCTTGGTCGCGGTGCCGGAATCCGCTAGCGCACAGGACACCGCCCGCTTACAGGCCAAGGCCCAGGAAGCGCTTGAGAAGGCCCGCCGCGGGGAGGACTTTGGCCAACTGGTGCGCACTTACGGCGACCCATCCACACACGGTAACGCAGTGGCCATGGGTTTGCGCCCGCCTGATCGCTACCCTGCGCTATTTGTCCAGGCGGTCCAAGGCATCAAGCCCGGTCAGCTCACCGGACCGGTTCGCTCGCCGGCTGGCTTTCATGTGCTCAAACTCCTGGAGCGGGTTGACCCAGACCTGCCACCCTCTGTAATTGTTCAAAGTCTCTCGCGCCATATTTTGTTGCGACCGGGCCAGCAAATGAGTGAATCGCAGGCGCTGGAGCGCTTGCGCGACTTCAAACGACGTATCGCGCAAGGCAGTGCAACCTTTTCTGGGCTTGCACGTGAGTTTTCGCAAGACGGCAGCGCAAGCCAAGGCGGCGATCTTGGCTGGGCAAGTCCTGGCATGTTTGTTCCGGAATTTGAGGACGTGATGAACCGCTTGAGTCCCGGCGAAATCAGCGAACCGTTTGTGTCGCGTTTTGGTGTTCACCTCTTGCAATTACTGGAACGGCGAGAGCAGGCGCTCAGCGACCAGCAAATCAGACAGTCCATTCGCAATGTGTTGCGTCAACAAAAACTGGCCGAGGCCTACCAAAGCTGGGCGCGCGAGCTGCGCGATCGCGCCTATGTCGACATTCGCCAAGCGCCTCAGTAGGCACAGACGGCAGAGGCCTGCATGCATGTTGCGCGCAAACGCTTCGGCCAGCACTTTCTAAGCGACGCTGGCGTCATTGACGCCATCGTCGGACTGATTGACCCGCAAGCCAAGGACGCGATTATTGAAATTGGGCCAGGGCTAGCGGCGCTCACCGAGCCCCTGCTGACCCACGTTGACCGGCTGACAGTGATTGAACTGGACCGCGATCTGGCTCGTCGCCTGCGCGCGCAGGACCGGTTGACGGTAATCGAGTCTGATGTGCTTAGAGTCGACTTTGACGCCCTGGCCAAAACAGCCAACCAGAAACTGCGCATCGTCGGCAATCTGCCCTACAACATTTCAAGTCCGATCCTGTTCCACCTGCTGCCATCGGCTAGCCAAGTAAGGGATCAACACTTCATGCTGCAAAAAGAAGTTGTTCAACGCATGGTCGCCAAACCTAGTACTGCGGCTTATGGGCGCCTGAGCGTCATGCTGCAATGGCGCTACGAGATGGAGAACGCTCTGCAGGTGCCACCCGAGAGTTTCGAGCCGCCACCACGCGTTGACAGCGCAGTCGTACGGATGGTGCCGCGCGCAGACTGGCCCAAGCTGCCTATTGCTCTATTGAGTGAGTTGGTCCGGGTGGCCTTCAGCCAGCGGCGAAAGCTGCTTCGCCACACGCTAGGCCCCTGGTTGGAAAAAAACCGGGCAGGCAATGAATTTGATCTGCAACGCCGCGCGGAGGAAGTGCCCGTTCAGGAATACCTGGATCTGGCCGCCCGCGTACGCCAAGCTCAAGAATAAAAGGCTTAAGCCAACAGGCCAAGCCAGCAGGGCGGCGGCACTTGGGACGCCAAAGCCCTGCTCGTGGACGGGCTCAGGTCGTGGTCCAGTAACCCGCATTGAATGGGCTGCTCATGCGCAAGGCCAAGGGGGAGATGTCCACCAGTTTGTCGGTGGGCATTTTTTCGCCAGTTTCGCTAAGCACCTCAATTGCGGGGGCGCCAGCCGCACTGCCGGTCTCACCAGACGCTGCCGCCAGCGGCACACCCGACTGTGCAGCGCGGGCAACCGAGAACGAGTAAAAACACCGAAACGGGATTTTCCGGTCGCCCCAGTAATCGGCCGTGTCACGGAAGATATCCAGCAATTGCTCACGCGCCTCTTTATCAAACTTGGCGTGCGCAGGGATGTGCTCCAACACGCAAATAAAGCCGGTCTGTGGGCCGGCCTTGTGCACCGGGTCAGTCAGGCAGTCGTAGAGCGAATCAAAGTTCTTCCCGGTGGAGACGGCCAGCATGAATTGCTGCCCGATCAAATCGAGCACATCCTGCTTGCTTTGCGCATGGGCGAGGTTGGCATACAAAAAATGATGGCCAAGTCCTTGGGCCGCTGCTTGCAGGTCGGCCACGCGGTGCGCACGAATCGACTGCACGATATTGGAGCGAACCCCCTTTAGCGGGGCATCCGTCGCCCGAGACAAGTTTTCATTGGCAATGGAATCAATCAACATTTTCATTCTCTCTATCGAAAATCAAATTTTTC
>JAURGS010000104.1 GCA_030833685.1 Rhodoferax sp.
TACACGTGGGTGCGGGACCCGTGGGAGAACGAGGTCCTCGAAGCGCCGATGGCCCTCATCGAGGCGCTGACGGTTCCACGTGAAACACCTCCACCGCCCGTGGCAAAGCGTCAATTTCTTGCTGCGGTCGCTGGCCTTTCATGGCCATCCAAACACCGCCCTCCTCAAGGGCGCCCTGCGTCCAGCGCGCCAGGTCTGGCAGGGCGGCGAAGGCTCGCGAGGCAATCACCTGGTATTGGGGCCCGAGGCTCTCGGCCCGGGCGTGCACGCCGCGCAGGTGGCTCAGCTTCAGATGTCCTGCAACCTGCTGCACAAAGGCGGCCTTTTTACCCACGGTGTCCACGCAGTCAACCCGCAGTGCTGGACAACAAATAGCCAACACCACGCCCGGCAGCCCGGCGCCAGAGCCCACATCCAGTGCACGCAATGGCGGCGCATCGCCCGCCTCCCACCGCGGCCACAAGCGATCGAGCTGATTGCGCAAGGGGCCGACCACGGCAAGACAGTCCAGAAGGTGGTGCGTCAGCATAGCCATGGGCTCGCGAACGGCCGTCAGGTTATAGACCCGAGACCAGCGCTCCAGTAAGCCCAGGTAGTCAAGCAGCTGCTCTTGTTGCGCGCTGGAGAGTTCCAGCCCCAAGGCCGCCAAGCCATTTGTCAGCTCAGTCGCCAGCGTAGCCCGGGGCGCAGCGTCGCTCAAGGCGCCGCTTCCTCGGTGGCTCTGGCAAAGCCCTTGAACTTGGTCTTTTTGAGGTGAATCAGCAGCAATGAGATGCTCGCCGGCGTAATGCCGGAGATTCGTGAGGCCATGCCCAATGTCTCGGGCTTGTGGCGGTTGAGCTTTTGCCGCGCCTCAATGCTCAGCGCCGAGACCTGCATGTAGTCCAGGTCCTGCGGCAGCTTCAGGTGCTCGTACTGCGCAGCGCGCAGGACTTCGTCTTTTTGGCGGTCAATATAGCCGGCGTACTTGATGGCGATTTCCACCTGCTCGACCACCCCGCGTCGAAATGCCTGCTCGTCCTCATCGTCAAGGCTGCTCGCCAAGTCCGCGTTGGCAAACCGCCCTTGTCCAAGCGTCATCAGGTCGTCATAAGAGACGTCTGGGCGGCGCAGCAAAGCCGCCAGGTTGTGTTCGTGCTCCAGGCTTTTGCCCAAAACACGCTGCTCTTCCTCGGGAACCAGGGTATTTGGGCTTAGCCACGTCAAACGCAGGCGCTCTGTTTCACGTGAAACAGCATCGCGTTTTCGGCAAAAAGAATCCCACCGCGCATCGTCAACAAGCTTGAGTTTTCTGCCTGTTTCTGTCAAACGCGCATCGGCGTTGTCTTCGCGCAATTGCAGACGAAACTCGGCGCGGCTGGTGAACATGCGGTAGGGCTCGCTAACCCCCTGCGTGATCAAGTCGTCCACCAAGACGCCCAGGTACGCCTCGTCGCGCGCTGGCACCCAGGTGTCGTGCTGCCAGGCGGTCTGCGCGCCCGCCTGCAGCGCCGCGTTCACCCCGGCAAAAAGTCCTTGGGCGGCCGCCTCTTCATAGCCCGTCGTGCCGTTGATCTGGCCGGCGAAAAACAAGCCGCGAATAGCCCGGGTTTCAAAGCTGCGCTGCAGCTGTTGCGGGTCGAAGTAGTCATACTCGATCGCATAGCCGGGGCGCAGGATGTGGGCGTTCTCAAGGCCCTGCATGGAGCGAACCAAGGCATATTGAACGTCAAAGGGCAGGCTGGTGCTGATGCCGTTGGGGTAGTACTCATTGGTCGTGAGGCCCTCGGGCTCCAAAAAGATCTGGTGGCTTTCCTTGTCCGCAAATCGGTTGATTTTGTCTTCCACGCTGGGGCAGTAGCGCGGGCCCACCCCTTCGATCTTGCCGGTGAACATGGGACTGCGGTCAAAGCCGCTACGAATGATCTCGTGGGTTTTTTCATTGGTATGCGTCACCCAACAAGGCACTTGCCTGGGGTGCATGTGCGCGCGCCCCATGAAGCTGAACACCGGCATCGTTGGGCTCATTCCCCCAGGCATGCCGTCACCCGGCTGCGCCTTGAGACGAGAAAAATCAATGGTGCGGCCATCCAAGCGGGGCGGCGTACCCGTCTTCAGGCGCGACTGCGGCAATTTGAGCTCTTTGAGGCGGGCGCTGAGTGATGCCGCGGGCGGATCGCCTGCGCGCCCGGCGGCGTAATGGCTCAAGCCCACATGGATCTTGCCGTCCAAAAAGGTGCCGGCGGTCAGCACTACGCAGGTGCCTGAAAACTTCAGTCCCAGTTGCGTGACTGCGCCGGTGACGCGATCACCCTGGACAGTCAGATCATCCACGGCTTGCTGGAAGAGCCACAAATTGGGCTGGTTCTCCAGCCGATGGCGAATCGCCGCCTTGTAAAGAACCCGGTCGGCTTGGGCTCGGGTGGCGCGCACCGCAGGGCCCTTGCTGGAGTTCAGGGTGCGAAACTGTATCCCCGGCGCGGTGAGCGCCATGGCGCCGCCCATGGCATCCACCTCCTTGACCAGATGTCCCTTGCCAATGCCGCCAATCGATGGATTGCAGCTCATTTGGCCCAAGGTCTCGATGTTGTGTGAAAGCAACAGTGTCTTACAGCCCATGCGCGCCGCGGCCAGCGCCGCCTCGGTGCCGGCATGCCCGCCGCCAATGACGATGACATCAAAATGTTGAGGATAAAGCATGGTGTGCTGCACTCTGCGTGTTCAAGGGCTCCGGGGTGGGGCGCCATCTGAAAGCGGCAAGCTTGCAATTTTAATGAGGGGCCCCGGGTTTGCGTCTGGGCCTGGCCCGAGCCATGCACAATAAGCGCTCGCCTGCTTCAAGGAGTTGTGATGCCCAGCGGAAAAATTTTGGTCGCCCAGGGCGGTGGCCCAACAGCCGTGATCAACCAGTCGCTGGTGGGCGTCGCCCTGGAAGCCCGGCGTTTTGGTCAGATCCAGCACATCTACGGCGCGCGCCACGGGGTTCGCGGCATCGTCAACGAGGACCTGGTGGACCTGACTCAGGAAACCAGCCACAACCTGGAACTGGTGGCCAACACGCCCTCCTCAGCGCTGGGCTCTACGCGCGACAAGCCCGACGCCGCGTATTGCCATGAAATCTTCAAGGTGCTGCAAGCGCACGAGATTAGTCACTTCTTCTACATCGGCGGCAACGACTCTAGCGACACCGTTCGCATCGTGAGTCAGGAGGCGCAACAAGCAGGGTATGACCTTCGGTGCATGCACATTCCCAAAACAATCGATAACGACCTGGTCAGCAACGACCACACGCCCGGCTTTCCCTCGGCCGCGCGCTTTGTCGCCCAGGCGTTTGCCGGAGCCAACCTGGACAATGCGGCGCTACCCGGCATTTATGTGGGCGTGGTCATGGGGCGCCACGCAGGCTTTCTAACCGCGGCGTCGGCGTTGGGTAAAAAGTTCCCTGACGACGGCCCGCATCTGATTTACCTGCCGGAGCGGACTTTCCACCTGGACCAATTTCTGCACGATGTCAAAGCCACCTATGAGCGCTATGGCCGCTGTGTGATTGCTGTTTCCGAAGGCATTCACGACGCGTCCGGCCGGCCCATCGCGGCCCTGCTGGCCAAAGAGCTTGAACACGACGCCCATGGCAATGTCCAGCTGTCGGGCACCGGCGCGCTGGCTGACTTGCTTTGCGAGGAGATCAAGAGCAAGCTCAAAATCAAACGGGTTCGGGGCGATACCTTCGGCTATTTACAGCGCTCGTTCATTGGGTGCGTATCCGATGTAGACCAGCGCGAAGCGCGCGAGGTAGGCGAAAAAGCGGTGCAGTTCGCCATGTGGGGCCAGCAAAATGGCTCTGTGACCATCAAGCGCACCGGCTTTTACTCGGTGGATTACGAGTTGGTTCCCCTTGAGACGGTTGCGGGAAAAACCCGTGTCATGGAAGACGCCTTTATCGACGAGAGGGGCACGGGTATTACCGATGCGTTTCGTATGTACCTGCGCCCGCTGCTGGGCTCGGGCATGGCCGATGCTTTTCGCCTGCGTCACAACCCGGTGACAAAAGTGCTACACCCCTAAGATAAGCTGTGCTGCCCTCATTAGGCAATAGCAGGCCACGGCGCAACAACTGTCGCCGGGTCGCACTGCCATCAAAAGACCTATGCCCGGTGCGCCGCCAAGCGCGCGCCCTAGAAAGTAAGCGAGGTCGGGAAGGACCATGATCAACACCAAGAAAGACGTGCTTCAGCGCGAAGCGCACTATGCTGAAGGCGGCTCCGGGGCGATCGGTTGCGTCACCGTGCCGGATTACCTAGAAAAAACCTATTGGTGGGCCTACACCCACCCCAACGCAGTTCGTGTCTTTGAGCGGCAATGGCTCGTTAACAGCATTCTCTGGGGCAACTACCGGCGCCTTCGCAATGCCGCCCTGAATGCCTTTGGAGACACAATTAAGGGCCGTACGCTACAGATGGCTTGTGTTTATGGGGATTTAACCGAAAATCTGTTGGGTCGTCATCACCCCGCGGCGCGCCTTGATGTGATCGACGTGGCGCCAGAGCAAATCAAAAACTTGCGCAAAAAAACCGCCGGACTCGGTCCACTCGGTATTCACCAACAAAACGCGGCACATCTGCAGTTTGAGGCGGCCACTTTTGACCAGGTACTGATGTTTTTTCTGCTTCATGAGATGCCGCAGGCCGTCAGGCGCCAGGCTCTGGCCGAGGCCTGGCGGGTTCTCAAGCCTGGGGGCAAACTGGTGCTGATGGACTACCACCGGCCGCGCGCCAGCAACCCGCTGCGTTATGTCATGGCCGGGGTTCTCCGGCTTCTCGAGCCCTATGCCCTGGACTTGTGGCACAACGATCTCGCGCACTGGCTGCCGCAAGAGGCGAAAAACAAAACCCTCAAAAAGCAATTGTTCTTCGGCGACCTGTATCAACTGGTGGTCATCTCCCGTTAAAACAGGGTTAATTTTTGTAAACCCTAGCTTGAGCCCTGCCACGCTCGAGATAATGCCCGACTCATCTTGGGCCATCAGCATTGAACTCAGGTCTATCCCTTGCCCTGTCGCAGCTCACTTGCAGCCGCGGCGGGCGCCAATTATTTCAGGCGGTCAGCTGCGAGCTTGGCGCGGGCCAATGGCTTTACGTTGGCGGCGTTAACGGCGCGGGCAAGACCAGCCTGCTCAGGATCGTTTGCGGGCTAAGCCCGCCTGATAGCGGGAGTGTTCTGTACAACAACACACCTATTGCATTGCAAAAAGAGCGCTACTGGCAAGACCTGTGCTACCTTGGCCACCACAATGCCTTGCAAGAATCGCTTTCGGTTGAAGAAAACCTGCGCTTTGCCATGGCCTTGAGCGGCAAACGGCTTACAACGGAGGCGCTCCAAGACGCGCTGTCGCGCATGGGCCTGGCCGGTCGCGCCAAACAACTGGTTCGCCACTTGTCTCAAGGACAAAAACGGCGCGTGGCGCTAACACGTCTCGCGCTGTCACGCGCCCGCCTGTGGGTGCTGGACGAGCCCTATGTCGCCATGGACGACAGCGGCATTCAAACCCTGGCGCGATTGATCGATGACCATCTGGCAAGTGGCGCGATGGCCGTCATCACCAGCCACCAGCGCGTCGACATTGGCGCCCGAGCCCCGCAGCATCTGGAACTGCACGCCACAGCATGAGCGCCAACTTGTCATCGATGGACACTATTGAGGTCATGCGCGCTATCGTGCGGCGAGAAGTCGCCATGGCCATGCGGCAAAAAGGCGAGGTGCTAACGCCCCTGATGTTCTTTGCCGTTGTCAGTAGTTTGTTTCCGCTGGCCGTCGGGTCCGACAGCGCCTTGCTGCTACGCATGGCGCCCGGGGTGATCTGGGTTGGCGCCTTGCTGGCTGCCATGCTCTCGCTTGCACGAATGTTTGCGTCCGATCATGCCGACGGCTCTTTAGAGCAAATGGCGCTATCGCCCACACCGCTGGGCCTTACCGCGCTGGCAAAAGCCTTGGCCCATTTTCTCGTCTCGGGCCTTCCACTGGTGCTGATTGCGCCGATCCTGGGCTTGCAATACGGGCTGGATGCGCGCGGGCTTGGTATCCTGATGCTGACCCTGCTGCTTGGCGCACCCACCCTGAGCCTGATTGGCGCAATAGGTGCTGCGTTGACTCTGGGGGTTCGAGGTGCAGGCGTGCTGCTTTCACTGCTGGTTTTGCCGCTGTACATTCCTGTCCTGATATTTGGTGCGGGTGCCGTTGAAGCCGATGCGGCGGGTTTGGGTATCAGCGCACATTTTTCTCTGCTGGCTGCCATGCTGGCTTTAGCGGGTTTCTTTGCTCCATTGGCCACTTCAGCGGCCTTAAGGATTTCAGTCGAATGAGTATTCGAGATATTCACTGGTTCAGGTTCGCCTCGCCACCAAACTTTTACCACCTTGCGGGTAGGCTTTGGCCGTATTTCGCGGCTTTAGCTGCAGTCCTCACGCTTGTTGGCTTATGGATTGGTTTTTTTGTGGCGCCCATTGATGCGCAACAGGGCCAGGGCTATCGCATTATTTTTGTGCACGTCCCCACCTCGCAAATGTCCATGTTGATTTACTTGGTCATGGCAGGCTGGGCGGCCTGGGGCCTGGCATTTAACACCCGCTTATCCGGCATGATGGCTGCTGCTTTGGCGCCGACGGGTGCACTGTTTGCTTTCCTGTCACTGGTCACGGGCTCGCTATGGGGCAAGCCCATGTGGGGCACGTGGTGGGTGTGGGATGCCCGCCTGACCTCTGAGCTGATTTTGTTTTTCTTGTACCTGGGTTTTATGGCGCTTCAGGCCAGCATCGATGATCCGCGCCGCGCCGACAAAGCCTGTGCCATCTTGGCTGTGGTGGGCGCCGTCAATGTGCCCATAATTTATTTCTCGGTGTACTGGTGGAATACGCTGCACCAAGGCGCCTCAGTCACATTAAAAGGCGCATCCATGGCCACGCCTATGCTGGTGGGCATGCTCATCATGGTGCTGGCGTTCTGGATGTATGCCATCGCAGTGGCTTTGCTGCGCGTCAGAACCATTATTCTGGACAGAGAGCGTCATACGGAGTGGGTGAAACATGCAATGGAATAGTTTGTCGGATTTTCTGAATATGGGCGGCTACGCCCTGTATGTTTGGGGCAGTTTCGGGGCCACCGCTGTCTGCATGGCCGCTGAGCTGTGGTTGCTTCGGGTGCGCCGACTGGCTGTGGAGGCGCAGTTGCGCAACGACAGGGGCATTTCATCGCAAAAGCGCCAGGAGGCCGCATGAAGCCACGCCACCAGCGAAGTCTATTGATCGCCGGCGGCCTTGTGGCCATTGGTCTTGCCGCGTTTTTTGTCCTCAACGCGTTTCAAAGCAATTTGGTGTTCTTCTTTTCGCCCAGCCAAATCATGGCCGGGGAGGCGCCAAAAGAGCGCGCTTTTCGCGTGGGCGGCATGGTGAAAACCGGCAGCGTGTCACGCGACAACATGACCACGCGGTTCATCGTCACCGACACGGCCAAGGACATCGAGGTCAGCTACACCGGCATCCTGCCTGACCTGTTCAAAGAGGGCAAGGGTGTTGTGGCCCAAGGCAAGCTTGACGCATCGGGCCGCTTCGCCGCCACAGAGGTTTTGGCCAAGCACGATGAAAACTACATGCCCCCAGAAGCGCAACATGCACTGGAACAGGCCAAAAAGGCTCAGGCCACATTGAAATAGAGGGCACGCCATGATTCCAGAACTCGGTCACTTCGCGTTAACGCTGGCGCTTGTCTTATCAGCAGCTGTTGGTTTCTTCGCCCTCTTTGGCGCGCAACTGCAGCGAGACCACTGGCAAGCGCTGGCGCGACCTGGCGCTCAGGCCTTGTGGTTGCTGACGGTCGGTGCATTTGCCTGCCTGACCTACGCCTTTTATATCAACGACTTCTCCGTGCAGTACGTCAGCCAGCATTCGAACACCAAGCTGCCTGTCCTGTACCGCATCGCCGCCGTCTGGGGCGGCCACGAAGGTTCACTTTTGCTTTGGCTGACGATGCTGTGTTCATGGATGATGGCTGTGTCCCTGTTTTCGCGCCAATTGCCGCAAGCCATGGTGTCGCGGGTGATTGGCATCATGGCGTGGATTGCCATGGGCTTTCTCATGTTCATGCTGTTCACCTCCAATCCATTTGAGCGGCTCGCCACACCGCCGCCCGATGGACGCGATCTCAACCCTTTGCTGCAGGATCCCGGTTTGGTGTTTCACCCGCCGATGCTCTACATGGGTTACGTCGGGCTGGCTGTGCCGTTTGCTTTTGCGATTGCTGCCTTGCTCAATGGGCGACTGGACGCGGCTTGGGCACGCTGGTCGCGCCCCTGGGCCATCGCGGCATGGATTTGCCTGACGTTGGGCATTGCGCTGGGCTCCTGGTGGGCTTATTACGAGCTGGGCTGGGGCGGCTGGTGGTTTTGGGA
>JAURGS010000105.1 GCA_030833685.1 Rhodoferax sp.
ACTCAATGTTTTTTAACGACTTTCTTATTTGTTAAACATTGAGCTTATTAAGATAAATCCAGGCTCAATTCTTTTTTTAGAAAACCACGCTTGATTCATCTCCAGTACAAACCGAACTGGCTCACGTGAACAGTGTGACTGCTCAGACATAGGCGTCATTTCTGAGAGGTTAACAATTCTTCCATCTTCAGCAATGAAGGCAATGCTCAAAGCCAGTGGCGTGTTTTTCATCCAAAAACACTGCACTTCAGGTCGCTCAAAGACAAACAGCATACCCTCGGATGAAGGTAAATCTGTCCGATACATCAGTCCAATCTCGCGCTGACGCGGTGTGGACGCGACCTGGGCTTGAATCAGGTACATCCCGGCGCGCACCTGTACCTTTGGCAGGTCGAGCTGGGGGCTCGCTTGCGCCAGTGCCCCGGACGTGACGAAAGCAAGAACCCCAATGACCAGGGCAAGCCACCAGGGATGGTCTCTCCTCATAAACAGCCCCCTGGCTGGGCCAGTGGGCTAGCCGATACCCGCTCCAAATTGGTCATACTTGGTCAGCTTTGCTTGTTGTCAGACTTTTTATCTTCAGCTTTTTTAACGGCGTTTTTCTTTTCTTTTTTGGCTTTTTTGCCCTTCTTTGGCTTTTTCTCCGATCCTTTGCTTGCCTTTTTGTCCGCTTTTTCGTCTTTTTCCGAATTGTCATCTTGAGCCTTGTCTTTGGACGCAGACGCTGGGACAGCCGGCACAGCGGGGACAGCTGGCATGGCTGCTTTGCCACCGAAAGATGGCTGTGCAGGCTGCGCAGGCTGTGCCGGGGTTGCCGTCTGCGCATGGAGGCTTGCGTTCGTGTATAAGCCCAACGCGATAGCGGATGTCAGTAGTGGTTTCAGCAATTTAGATGAAATTTTGTTCATGGTCGGGGCTCTGGTTGTTAAAGATGCTTTCGCATGTGGTTAACCAAGCGTCAGTATGACTGAACTTGGGTCAGGGAGACTTGCTTTTGCGCAAAATAGACAGATTGGGCCTTGGCCGGTTTCCTCTGTAGAGCCTTTTTTATAATACAAACAATGTATATTATGTTAAGTTAAAGGAATGATTCGAGCCCTGGGGATTAGTCCGACAGGTAGAACCCGCTAGCGCATCACTCTGCTCTATCCTGGGCGGCTCTATCGTGTTGACACACCAAGTCAGCGACCAGTTGCGCCGGCCTTACGCGTCCTGCTGCAGCAAATCCAACAATTGATCTACCGAATCGATGATCGCATCCGCACCCCAGGATTGCGGATCGGCATCCGCGCCAAGATAGCCGTAAAGCGCCGCAACCGTTGGCATGCCAGCCGCCTTGCCGGCGACCACGTCACGACGATCATCCCCGACATAAAGGCAAGCGCCAGGGTCTAGCCCGATACGACGGGCGGCCTCAAATAGCGGTTCCGGGTGGGGCTTGGCGTGTGGCGTGGTGTCGCCGCTGATGATGACAGCAGCGCTGTTAAACAGCTCCAGCGCCTGGGTCAATGGTGCAGAGAACCGAGTGGCCTTGTTGGTGACAACACCCCAGCTAAGGCCCATGGTTTGCAAGGTTTGAATCACATGCGGCACACCCGAAAATGGCTTGGTCCTGACAGTGAGGCAGCGCTCGTAACTGTCAAAAAACTCCTGTCGCAGGGCATCGAACTGCGTGTTATCTGGCGTGATGCCAAAACCAATACCCAGCATGCCACGTGCTCCCGCACCCGCCATATGCCGGTAACTCTCAAGTGGCATGGGTGCCAAACCCCGGGTCTGGCGCATGGCTTCCACAGCGGCAGCGAGATCTGGCGCACTGTCGACCAGCGTCCCATCAAGGTCAAAAAGTACCGCCTGGATAGCGCCAGGCCCGACCCGGAACCGGGTCATGAAGAAAACGCCCTGCTCTTGCGCGTTGCAATCAGGTAATTGACAGAGCTATCATTGTTAAGGGCAAAACGTTGCGTTAGCGGGTTGTAGGACATCCCTCTGCTCTCACAGAGATTCAGGTCAGCCTGCCTACAGTAAGCTGCTAACTCACTGGGTTTGACAAGCTTGGCGTATTCGTGCGTACCCCTGGGCAGGATTCGCAGTACGTACTCTGCGCCGACGATAGCCATCAGAAAAGACTTCAGGTTGCGGTTAATGGTCGAGAAAAATACCCAACCCCCGGGCTTGACCAGATTGGCGCATGCCTGAACCACAGAGGCCGGGTCTGGCACGTGCTCCAACATTTCCATGCAGGTCACCACATCAAACGACTGCGGGCATCTGTCAGCAAGGTCCTCGGCGCTGCATTCTTCGTACACGAGATTTTCGGTCTGCACCTCCATTGCGTGCATCTGGGCAACCCGCAACGCCTTGGTTGAAAGGTCGATTCCGGTCACGTTGGCGCCGGCTCGTGCCATCGCCTCGGTCAGGATTCCACCACCGCAGCCCACATCAAGCACTTGAAGGCTCCGCAAGGGCGCAAGCCCATTAATCCAGGCCAGCCGCAAGGGGTTGATCTCGTGTAAAGGCCTAAATTCCCCGTTGGGATCCCACCAGCGATGGGCCAGGTCCGAGAACTTGGCAATCTCTGCAGCATCAACATTGGTCTGCACAGTCTTATTCATTTATCGATTGTTCTTAAAGATAGCGTTTGGTGCTTATGCAGACTAGTCGCGCGTCCAGGTGCAAGGCCTTAAAAGATGATTCGTGGTCAAGCCCTCTTGGCGTAGGCGGTGCACCAGCCCGCACCGGCCACGGATTTACCCGCAAACAAGGGGCAGGCCGCTGCGCTGTCGCCTGCTTTTCCCTGGTACAAGGCGCAATTGTCACAGCGCTGGCTGATGACGTGTTTGGGGTATTTTTTCTGATCAACTCGGCGCGTGTCGGCAACATAGCCCAGGGCTTGCGCCTGGGGTTCGGTTTCGCTCAGCATAGGGCCAGCCGCTTGCGCCTTACTCACACCCAGCGCCACGGTTCCCACCAGGCTTGTGACTAGAAATCTACGTCGATTGGTCATTTTTCCCCCTTGTTCAATCTCCACTCCCCGACCGGCTCAGCGTACCTGAACCGTTTTTTAATGAAGGCCTGGCTGTCCAGCCTCATTAAGATACCACCGCCTTAGACAACAGCGGGGTTGGACAGATAAGCCGCAAATTCCTGCTTCACGCTGGCAATCGCATCCTGGTTCAACCGGTTGCCATGTTGCGACACCACACGTGCCGCCGCCATATTTGCCAGCCGCGCGGCGTCCTGCAAGCGGTATCCGTGGGTCACACCATACAGAAAAGCACCCGCAAACATGTCCCCTGCTCCGTTGGTATCAACAGCCTTGGTCGCGGTGGCGGGCACCTCATGGACTTGCCCCTCGTGCAACACCAAACAACCTTTCGCAGAACGGGTGATGCAGACGGTTTTGGCACGCTGGCTCAGATCATGGCAGACCTGATCCAGCTTGTCGGTCTGGCACCAGACAAGCGCCTCTTCTTCGTTGCAAAACAGATAGTCGAGCACATCATCTGGCGCCTGCCCAACCATGGCCTCAAGCCCATCTCGACAAAAGCGAATCATGCTCACATCACTCAATGTACTGGCCAGCGCCACCCCAGCCTCTTTTGCCATGGCACGCCCTTTGAGCGCTGCATCCAAACCAGTTGGTGAGGCCGCCAAATAACCTTCCATGTAGTACACCTTGGACTTGGCAATGTCGCCAGGGTGCAGCGAGGCCGCGTCCAAATCCGCCGTAGCGCCCAGGAAGGTACTCATGCTTCGTTCGGCATCTGGTGTGACCAGGACCAAACAACATCCGGTCTGTCCTTGCGGCGCGCGGGTGTGGTTCAGGTTGGTTTCGACGCCGTGCGCACGCAGATCCTCAGCATAAAACGCACCGAGCTCATCGTGTGCGACCCGACAGGAATAAAACGACTTACCGCCAAATTGGGCCATGGCCACTACGGTGTTGCCGGCCGATCCTCCGCCAGTGCGCCGATGGGAAATGCCCTGCAGGTGGTGCAAAAGCTCCGTTCGCCGCTCGGTGTCGATCAGCGTCATATGACTTTTTTCAACCTGCGCATGCCTGAGCAAGGCCTCGCTGACCTCGTACTCTGAATCGACCAAGGCATTGCCAATCGCATACAAGTCATGGTGACTCATCGTTATTGCTCCACAAACGCACGTTCGACCACAAAATCACCCTGTTTGGTCGTATTACCTTCAAGGAAATTTCGTTCTTCCAGCAGTTTTTTCAGATCTTTGAGCATGGCTGGGCTGCCGCACAGCATCGCTCGGTCAGTCGCGGGATCGAGTCTGGGCATGCCCAGATCGGCTTCCAGGCGCCCTGCCTCGATCAGGTCCGTGATTCGGCCCCTGTTTTTGAAAGGCTCGCGGGTGACCGTTGGGTAATACAAGAGCTGCTCTTGAATCATTTCACCCAGAAATTCATGATTCGGTAACTCGATGGAGATGTAGTCCAGGTAGGCCAGCTCTGCGACTTCCCTTACCCCATGAACCAGCACGACTTTTTCGAACTTTTCATAGGTTGCAGGGTCGCGAACCACGCTAAGAAAAGGCGCCAAGCCAGTGCCGGTTCCGAACAGGTAAAGCGTTTTCGCCGGCAGCAGGTAATCAATCAGCAAGGTCCCCGTTGGCTTTTTACCAACCACAATCTTGTCGCCTACCTGAATATGTTGCAACTGTGATGTGAGCGGGCCATCAGGCACTTTGATGCTCAAAAATTCCAGGTGATCCTCGTAGTTGGCGCTCACGATGCTGTAGGCGCGCAAGAGGGGTTTGCCATTGTCTTGCCGCAAGCCAATCATCGTGAAATGGCCATTGGAGAATCGCAAAGACTGATCGCGTGTAGTTTTAAAACTGAACAATCGATTCGTCCAGTGGTGAACGCTTGTCACGGTTTCTTCAAAAAAAGCGCTCATACGTCAAATCCAGCTCTAGGCATGTACAACAAATAAAGGAATGTCGGGGCACACGCCCGAACGAGTGTCAATCAAAAGGTCACAGCTTGGCTCGAACCCACGGGATTACCGACGCCAAAGCCGTTGGCAGGTGCTCAGGCTGCGTGCCGCCGGCCATCGCCAGATCGGGTTTGCCGCCACCTTTGCCACCAACTTGAACAGCAACCGCATTCACCAGTTCGCCTGCCTTGACACGATCGGTGAGATCGCTGGTGACGCCACCGGCCAATTGCACTTTGCTGCCGTCAACCGCGGCGAGCAGGATCACGGCACGTTTGAGCTTATCTTTGAGCTTATCCATGGACTCGCGCAACGATTTGGTATCCACCCCGTCGAGCTGAGCCACCAACACTTTGACGCCGTTGACATCTAGTGCCTGGCTAACCAAGTCATCGCCCTTGCTGGCAGCGAGCTTACCGCGCAGGGATGACATTTCTTTTTCCAACGCCTTGGTTTGTTCAATGACGGCAGAGATGCGCTCATTGAGTTCGCTCACCGGCGCTTTTAAGACCGCTGCTGCTTGATGGATCGACGCCTCCAGGGACTGAAGGTAGGCCAGTGCGTGCGTCCCGGTTACGGCCTCAATACGCCGAACGCCCGAGGCAACGCCCCCTTCTGTAACAACTTTGAACAGCCCGATATCGCCTGTTCTGCCAACGTGGGTGCCACCGCAAAGCTCTCTGCTGCTGCCAATGTCCAAAACACGCACGGATTCACCGTATTTCTCGCCAAACAGCATCATGGCACCGGTCTTCTGCGCGTCTTCCAAACCCATCAGCTGGGCTTGAGTGGCTGAATTGGCCAAGATTTCCGCATTGACACGTGACTCCACCTCACGAATTTGCTCCGCGCTCACAGGGGCGTTGTGGGCAAAGTCAAAACGTGTTCTCTGGGCGTTGACCAGGCTGCCCTTTTGTTGAACGTGGCCGCCCAAGACTTCCCTTAGAGCCTTGTGCATCAGGTGCGTCGCGCTGTGGTTGCGCATCGTCGCCTGGCGCACTGCCATGTCGACCTGTGCGGCAACATGGTCACCGACGCTGAGTGTGCCTTCCCGCAAGACGCCGTGGTGGGCGAAGACATCAGCCTTGATCTTGGAGGTGTCAGCCACCTCAAAACGTGCAGATCCGCTTTGCAGCACGCCTTGATCCCCAACTTGGCCACCGCTCTCCGCATAAAAAGGCGTGGTATCGAGTACCACCACACCCTCCTGCCCAGCTTTTAGAACTGCTGACGGAACTTGATCGACATAGATTGCAAGTATTTTCGATTGCGCTTGCAGACACTCGTAGCCCACAAAAGCATTGCCAGCGCCTGCGTAATCGAGCGCCCTATCCATTTTGAATTTGCCAGCTGCTCTTCCCTGCGCCTTTTGGCGCTCCATGGCAGCCTCGAAACCGGCGGCGTCAACACTAACCCCACGCTCGCGGCAGACGTCTGCCGACAAGTCCAGCGGAAAACCGTAGGTGTCGTGCAGCTTGAAGGCAACATCGCCAGACAAGACCTGGGCGTCCTGCCCAAGCGCCTCTTCCAGAATGTTCATGCCGAACTCAAGCGTCTCGTAAAACCGCTCTTCCTCCAGGCACAAGACTTCGGTGATTCGTGGCGCGCTTCGCGCCAGCTTCGGGTAGGCCTGACCCATTAATCTCACCAGGTCGGGAACGAGCCGATGAAAGAACGGCGATTTTTGGCCTAGTTTGTAACCGTGGCGTATGGCTCTTCGAATAATGCGACGCTGCACATAGCCCCGCCCTTCGTTACTGGGTAACACGCCATCGCTAACCAAAAAGGCGGTTGCGCGAATATGGTCCGCAATCACCCGCAGGGAAGCGTTGCTCATGTCTGTGCATCCTGTTTCGCGCGCTGCAGCTTTGGTCAGCGCGTCAAACAGGTCGATTTCGTAGTTGCTGTGCACATGTTGCAAGATCGCTGCCAGGCGCTCCAGGCCCATACCTGTGTCAACGCAAGGCGCTGGCAAGGGCTTGACGGACCCGTCGGGCTGCATGTCGAACTGCATGAACACGTTGTTCCAGATTTCAATGTAGCGATCGCCATCGGCTTCGGGGCTGCCCGGTGGTCCACCAGCCACCTGCGGGCCATGGTCAAAGAAAATTTCACTGCAGGGGCCACACGGGCCGGTGTCAGCCATCATCCAGAAGTTGTCGCTGGCGTACTTGGCGCCTTTGTTGTCCCCAATGCGTACTACGCGCTCTGGTGGCAGCCCAATTTCTTGCGTCCAGATGTCGTAGGCTTCGTCATCGTCAATGTAAACCGTCGCCCAAAGCCGATCGGCAGGTAATTGATAAACCTGGGTCAGGAGCTCCCAGGCCCATTTCAACGACTCCCGTTTGAAATAGTCGCCGAAAGACCAGTTGCCCAGCATTTCGAAAAAGGTGTGGTGTCTGGCGGTGTAGCCGACATTTTCAAGATCATTGTGTTTGCCCCCCGCACGCAGGCACGCTTGAACCGAAGCAGCGCGTACGTACGAACGTTTGTCCGTGCCGAGGAAGACATCCTTGAACTGCACCATGCCCGAATTGGTGAACATCAGGGTCGGATCGTTGCCAGGCACCAGTGGGCTGCTGGCGACCACGGTGTGCCCTTTCTCTGCGAAAAAATCGAGAAAGGTCTTTCGGATTTCGGCAACACTCATCGGGCGCTGGGTCATGTCGTGGCTTCTCTTGGCAATTGGGGGCTGCTAAACCCCGTATTATCGCGCCGCCGTTCCCCCTCAGGTGTGCATAGGGCAGCGGGCACTGGCTGCGTGTTCACTGGTTTTAAAATGGACGCTTTGCGATCAGACCGGACAAAACCATGGACATGAAAACCTCCCCCCTCGCCCTGCTGAAAGACCCCTCCCTGCTCAAGACAGACGCGTTGATCAACGGACAGTGGCATCAAGGCGCATCCAGGTTTGAAGTCCTCGACCCCAGCAACGGCAACCGGCTGGCTGATGTGGCCAATATGGGGCCAGCGGATGCAGAGGCCGCCATTGCAGCAGCGAACGCAGCCTGGGCAGGCTGGCGCAACAAAACCGCCAAAGAACGCAGCAACATCATGCGCAAGTGGTACGACCTGCTCATGGCCAACGTGGATGACCTGGGGCGCATCATGACTGCCGAGCAGGGCAAGCCTCTGGCAGAGGCCAAGGGTGAAGTTGCCTATGGTGCAAGTTTTGTGGAATGGTTTGCAGAAGAGGCCAAGCGCATCAGCGGTGAAACCTTGCCTCAGTTTGACAACAACCGGCGCTTGCTCCTGCTGCGCCAACCTATCGGCGTCTGCGCGGCTATCACGCCCTGGAACTTTCCCCTGGCCATGATTACCCGCAAGGTGGCCCCTGCCCTGGCAGCCGGTTGCCCTGTTGTCATCAAGCCCGCCGAACTGACCCCTTTGAGTGCCTTGGCTGCTGCCGAGTTGGCGATGCGCGCTGGCATTCCGGCGGGCGTGCTAAACGTCC
>JAURGS010000106.1 GCA_030833685.1 Rhodoferax sp.
CAGTGCGATGAAAGGTGGCCTGGGGCAAGCCAGTGTCCGCTCTGGCGGCTGGACTGTTTCCGCGCTGATCGCCTGCAACGCGGTGGGCGACGTCGTTAACGACCGGGATGGTCGCGTTTTGGCTGGCGCACGAGACCACGCGGCCAAACAGTTTTTGAACACCGAGCAGACGCTTCTTGGCGGCGGGCAGGCGCTCAACCTTTTGGCGGGCAGCAACACAACGATTGGCGTGATCGCCTGCGACGCGCGCCTGGACAAAGCCCAAGCGCGCCGGCTCGCCACGTGTGGACACGACGGCCTGGCGCGGGTGATTCGGCCCGCACACACGCTGCTTGATGGCGACACCTTGTTTGCAATGGGCACGGGCAGCCGTGCACAAACGCCCGACATGCTTTTACTTGGTGTGATGGCAGCCCAGGCCTGTGCGCTGGCCTCGGCGGCTGCCGTCACCCACGCCCGGGGCCTGTCCACGGTCCACGGATTCATCCCTGGCGCAGCAGACCTGTGAGGCGCCGTGAGGCGGGGTGAACCAGCACCCTGAGCGCTGTTTCAAATTGGCGCACTTTTTGCTCGTTGCAGGTGCGCGTTCAAACCCTGGGCTTGAAACGCACCAAACTAATGCAATTCAAGCAGAAAGGGTCGATATGGACGCACTAAAACAGGGCGCAGACGCTTTATTCATTTTGTTAGGCGGCATCATGGTGCTGGCCATGCACGCAGGCTTTGCCTTTTTGGAGCTGGGCACGGTTCGCCGCAAAAACCAGGTCAACGCGCTGGTCAAAATCCTGGTCGATTTCTCGGCCTCAACTGTGGTCTATTTTCTGGTCGGCTATGGGGTGGCCTACGGCACGCATTTTTTGGTAGGCGCCGAGCAACTGGCCGCAAAAAACGGCTACGAACTGGTCAAGTTCTTCTTCCTGCTGACCTTTGCCGCAGCCATACCCGCCATCATCTCCGGCGGCATTGCTGAGCGTTCGCGCTTTTTCCCGCAACTCATCGCCACCGGCGCCATCGTTGGCTTTGTCTACCCGTTTTTCGAAGGCATTGTCTGGAACCAACACTTTGGCGTCCAGGCCTGGATTAAGTCGCTCACTGGCCAGGAGTTTCACGACTTCGCGGGCAGCGTGGTGGTGCACGCCGTGGGCGGCTGGATCGCACTGGCCGCTGTGTTGTTGCTGGGCCCGCGCTTTAACCGTTACCGCCGAGATGGGGGTATTTCCGCACACCCGCCATCCAGTATCCCTTTCCTGGCCCTGGGCGCCTGGATTCTGACAGTGGGCTGGTTTGGCTTTAACGTGATGAGCGCGCAAACCTTGGACAAGATTTCGGGCCTGGTTGCGGTGAACTCACTGATGGCCATGGTGGGTGGCACCCTGGCGGCGTTGGCGGTTGGAAAAAACGATCCTGGCTTTGTCCACAACGGCCCGCTGGCGGGTCTGGTTGCGGTTTGCGCGGGCTCAGACCTGATGCATCCGGTTGGCGCGCTGGCCGTCGGTTTGGTGGCAGGCGCCCTGTTTGTTCACTTGTTCACGCTCACACAGAACAAATGGAAAGTGGACGACGTCTTGGGCGTGTGGCCCTTGCACGGATTGTGCGGTGCCTGGGGCGGGGTAGCTGCTGGCATTTTTGGCAGCGCGTCGCTGGGGGGCTTAGGTGGCGTTAGCGTTGGCGCGCAAGTGCTGGGAACGCTGCTGGGCGTGGCCTGGGCATTTGGGGGTGGCTTGGTCGTCTACGGTTTGATCAAGAAAACCATGGGGCTGCGCCTCAGCCAAGAAGAAGAGTACGAAGGCGCAGACCTGGCCGTTCACCGCATCAGCGCATCGGCTGAGAAAGAAACGAGTTGGTAAGCACTGGGGACAGGCTCGAGCTGGGGACCAAACCTCACTTCGCCACCACCATGGGCTGGCAGCTTTGCAACAACGTGGCGAAAAAAGTATGGCAAAAATCAAAAAAATACATTTCTACCATCATATTGGCATATCATGCGATCGGTAATAGAAGGAGGTGTATACAATGCCTCCGACGGTACTGCGGTGTATGCCCGGCTCTTATTTGTTTCTGGTCAATTGGCACGATCCATTGCGAATAGGGACTCCATCGCTTTTTTTTCATTTTCAGGAGTCCTTGGATGGGCAACAAACTGTACGTAGGCAATCTGCCTTATTCCTTCCGTGATGACGACTTGCTGCAGGCATTTTCTGCGCATGGCTCGGTCACCAGCGCCAAAGTCATGATGGAGCGCGATACCGGCCGATCAAAAGGCTTTGGTTTTGTCGAGATGGGCGACGATGCACAGGCGCAAGCCGCCATTAGTGCGATGAACGGCCAACAAATCGGTGGTCGCGCGCTCGTTGTCAACGAGGCACGTCCAATGGAACCCCGTCCCCCGCGCTCTGGCGGTTTTGGTGGCGGTGGCGGTGGCGGCTACGGTGGTGGCGGTGGCCGCTCCGGTGGTGGTGGCTACGGTGGTGGTCGTCCTTCTGGTGGCGGTGGCGGTGGTGGCGGCTACGGTGGTGGCAATCGCGGCGGCTACTAAGCGCTCACTGGCTCAACACAATAGGCCCCGTGGGGCCTATTTGTTTTTGGCAGCGCGCTTCATCTGGCGCCGGTCCAGGCGCTAATGCAAAAAACAGCCTAATGCTTCAGACGGGCTTTGCGAGCGCGTTTTGCAAAGATGGCGTCGAACCAGCCGTTGGGCAGTGCCCGAAGCAGCTTGGCGACCACGCTCATTTGCCAGGGGATGACGCGGTAACTCGAAGCCGACATCACCACCTCATAGGCACGTGCCGCAAAGTCCTGGCTGGGCATCAAAAAAGGCATCTTGTAGCGGTTGTTCTGCGTCAGTGGCGTTGCGATGTAGCCCGGACAAATCGTCTGCACCCTCACGCCGCTGCCGCGCAACTCCGCGCGCAAGCTTTCGCACAGGCTAATGACGGCAGCCTTGCTGGCGCAATAGGCCCCATGCCCGGGCAAGCCGCGGATACCAGCGACGCTTGAAATACCCACCAACTTGCCATGCCCGCGGGCACGCATTGGCTCGATGAACGGGGCAAACGTAGCGGCCACCCCCATGACATTGGTGTCCAAAATGCGCGCCATCACCGACAGGTCTTCGGGGTCGGAAAGGTCAACACCCAGGCTGATGCCCGCATTAGCGATAACGACATCGGGCACACCCATTTGAGACAAGCACTCGCGCCCCATGGCCTGCATGGCTGCATGATCACAAACGTCGGCCTGGAACACCCGAAACTGCTCCAAGGCCACACCCAGTGCGCTCATGTGCTGGCGAATTTCTGAGCTCCGCCGTGCCACCAGCGCCAAACGCCAGCCCTTGCCAGCAAATACTTCGGCCAGTGACAGGCCAATTCCGCTGGATGCCCCGGTGATCAAGACCAGTGGCTGCATGTCAAGGCTTTCGGTTGGTTTGCGTGCTGCCAGGCTGGACAAGGCCGCGCACCCGACCCTGAAGAATCAACTCCTGGGCGCGGTCATCCAAACGCATGGCGTTTGCGGTAAAACGGTCAGCGCCACGCTCAATTTGCACCGGCTCGCTGGAGGTCACCCGTCGCTCTTCCAAAAACGCCAACAGGCGCTCGCCCGTCAAGCGCATCTCATCTTTGCGAGGCGAGCCCGCCGCTTGGGTTTTGATCACTTCGGCCTGCCCCACCAATTCAACTTGTGAGGCATCGGCATTGGTCTTGGCCATGGCCGCGCGCGCCCGCGTCAGGCTACCGTCGACGTCATAGCGTCGAATACGAACCTGCTCAATTTCAAACGTGTCGGTATCGGGGAAGTGGCGTGCCAGTGCGCCGGCAACCTCGCTTGTGAGCCGGCCTTGGGCATCAAAGGTGCGAACAGAAAACTCCCGCATGAGGTAATCCGGTTCGTGCGTGGGTGCCTGCGCGGCGGGCTTGTTGGCAAGCGCTGGTGCGCGCTGAACCAGCCAGTAAGAAGCGCCCGCGAGCAGGGCCATCAAGATCACGGGCAAATACAGGACCAGACGGTCAACCCAGGCGCCAAATTTCATGTTCAGATGTCGTAGGCCTGCAAAAGGGATGCGTAGCGACCGCTGGCCGTTAGCAAAAGATCGCAAACCTCGCGCACCGCTCCGTGGCCACCGGCTCGGGCCGTCACATGATGCGCAAGCGCCAAAATCTCTTTGTGGGCGTTGGGCGGTGCACACGCCAGCGCAGCGCGGCGCAGCATCGGCAAATCGGGCCAATCGTCTCCCATGGCTGCGGCCTGCGCCCAGCTCAGTCCCAAAGCAGACAAGGTGGCCTGGGCGGCTGGGCCCTTGTCTTCGGTTCCGAAATGTGCGTGCGTCACCCCCAGCAGACTGAGCCGGGTTCGCAGCGCACCCGAGTCGCGCCCTGTGATAACCGCAGGCGTGATGCCGGCGCGCATGAGCAACTTCAAACCATGCCCATCCAGTGTGTCAAAGCGCTTGAGTGTCTCGCCCTCCTGGGAAAAATAGATGCCCCCATCGGTGAGCACACCATCGACATCCAAGAACAGCACTTTGACGCCCTGCGCACGCAGCAACAACTGTGGATCAAATTGAATCGTTGCCATCGCCACCCGCTCTTATATGACTTTCGCTCGCATCAAATCGTTGCTGTTGAGCGCACCACACAAACGGCCCTGCGCATCCAGCACCAAGACACTGGTGATGCGCCGCGCTTCCATCAGGTCGGCGGCCTCAACCGCCAACGCATCGATTGCCACCGTGCAAGGCGCGGTATTCATGACCTGCGCCGCGGTGTGCCCGCGCAAGTCCGCACCAGTTTCCAGTAAACGGCGAAGGTCACCATCGGTAAAGATGCCTCGCAACTGCCCGTCGTTATCGATCACCGAAGTGGCACCCAGTCCTTTGGCACTCATCTCGCGCATGATTTCGCTCAGGCCCGCATCCAGGCTGACCCGCGGCACCTGGGACTCGCCACGCATCACGTCACGCACATGCGTGAGCAGCTTGCGGCCAAGCGCACCACCCGGGTGCGAGCGCGCAAAATCCTCGGCGCGAAAGCCCCGCGCATCTAACAAGGCGACAGCCAAGGCGTCGCCGAGTGCCAGCTGTGCGGTGGTGCTCGCTGTCGGTGCCAGGTTCAAAGGGCAGGCCTCTTTGTCCACACCGCTGTCCAGGTGCACATCGGCGTGCTGCGCCAAAGACGAGCGGCTGTTGCCAGTCATGCCGATCAACGGCGTGCCTTGACGCTTGATGGTGGGCACGATCGCTTGCAATTCTTCCGATTCGCCGCTGTTGCTGATGGCCAGCACCACATCCGATGCGGTGATCATTCCCAGGTCACCATGGCTGGCTTCGGCAGGGTGCACGAACATGGCAGGCGTGCCGGTCGATGACAAGGTGGCCGCCAGTTTGCGCCCAACATGTCCACTCTTGCCCATGCCCATGACCACAACACGGCCACGCGCAGCCAAGATCAAACGCATCGCCTGAAGAAAAGCATCACCGAGGCGTTGCTTGAGCCCAGCGACTGCAGCCGCCTCGATGTCCAGCGTCTCGCATGCCAATCGCAGGGCTTTGTGGGTGTCCAGAGAATCGCTGGGGTTGGGGGCCATCGGCTCATTTTAGGGTGGCACCTGTTTGAACCGTGCGCGCGCTTGTTAGCATCAGCACATGTCACCCCTAGAGCTCACACTTCTTTATCTGCTGGCCGCGGTTCTGGGCGTGGTGATTTGCCGCTCCTTGAAGTTGCCGCCAATGCTGGGCTACCTCGCCGTGGGCGTGGTCATCGGGCCCAACGCGCTGGCACTCGCCAAGAACGCACAAGGCGTTCAACACCTGGGCGAGTTCGGTGTTGTGTTCCTGATGTTCGTGATCGGGCTGGAATTCAACCTGCCCAAACTGCGCGCCATGCGCGGCTTGGTCTTCGGACTTGGGCTCTCCCAGGTGATGCTGACCATGTTGATCATCACCACCGGTAGCTTAGCGCTTACCTGGCTTGCGCCGGTTTATTGGAACATGAGCTGGCAAAGTGCACTCGCAATTTCCTCGGCTATGGCCATGAGCAGCACGGCTATTGTGGTCAAGCTGATGGCCGAGCGTCTGGAGATGGAGACACCACATGGTCGGCGTGTGCTGGGTGTGCTTTTGTTTCAAGACCTTGCGGTGGTTCCGCTGCTGGTGCTCATCCCGGCGCTCGGGGCCACGGCTGATGTGCTGGCACAGACCATGACACTGGCCTTGATCAAAGCGGTCGTGTTAATCACATTGCTGCTGGTCGGCGGCCCACGCATCATGCATTGGTGGCTCAACCTGGTGGCCCGGCGCAAGAGTGAAGAGCTGTTTGTACTCAATCTATTGCTCGTCACCTTAAGCCTGGCATGGCTGACCGAGCTGGCTGGGCTGAGCCTGGCGCTAGGCGCCTTCATCGCCGGCATGTTGATTTCGGAGACCCAGTACAAGCACCAGGTCGAAACCGATATCCGCCCCTTTCATGATGTGCTGCTAGGCCTGTTTTTCATCAGCATTGGCATGATGCTGGACTGGCGCCTGGTGCTTGAGCGTTGGGGCCTGGTTTTGGTTTTGCTGGTATTGCCCGTGGTGTTCAAGGCCGCTCTGGTCACCTTGCTCAGTCGCGCCATGGGTGCGTCCACCGGCGTGGCACTCAAAACCGGCCTGTACCTGGCCCAGGCTGGCGAGTTCGGCTTTGTGCTGCTGGCTCTCACGCAAACCCACTCCCTTATTCCGCCTGAGCTGCTCAACCCTGCTCTGGCGGCCATGGTGCTGTCGATGTTGGCAACGCCATTTATCGTGATGCATGCCAACCAATGGGTCATGCGCGTGGTCAGCTCAGAGTGGCTGATGCAGTCGGTTCAGATGACAACGATTGCGCGAAAGTCCATCGCAGCCAATAAACACGTGATCATTTGTGGCTACGGGCGGTGCGGGCAAAACCTGGCGCGCATGCTGGACCAGGAACAAATTCCCTACATGGCGTTGGATCTGGACCCTGACAGGGTACGTCAGGCTGCCGAGGCTGGCGACTCTGTGGTCTTCGGAGACGCTGCCCGACTGCCAGCCTTGATGGCCGCTGGTCTGGCGCGCGCCAGCGCGGTGGTGTTGACCTATCTCGAAACGCCCAGCGCCTTGCGCGTGCTGGCGCACATTCAAGAGCACGCACCGCACGTTCCGGTCATCGTGCGTACCCGCGATGACCACGATCTGGAAGTCCTGCAACGCGCGGGCGCCACCGAGGTGGTTCCAGAAGCGATCGAAGGCTCGCTCATGCTGGCAAGCCACGCACTGGCGCTGCTGGGTGTGCCGATGCAGCGCGTAATTCGCGTGATTCAGGACCAGCGCGAGCAGCGCTACAGCTTACTGCGCGGTTTTTTTCGGGGCGCTGACGATGGCGACAGCGACGAAGCACAAGCCGAGCGGCTCCAAAGCGTGACCTTGCCAGCGACTGCGGGCGTGCTCGGGCACACACTCGCGCAGATCAATCTTGCTGAGTTATCGGTTCGATTGGTCAGCCTGCGGCGAAACGATGGCAAAGCACTCGACATCGCCAGCGACCCGGTCTTGCAAGAGGGCGACACACTGGTAATGTCTGGAAAAGCCGAGCCGCTGGCAAAAGCCCAAACGCGCTTGCTTCATGTCAAAGAGCGACGCGGTAGCGCTGCACGCTAAGCGTCAGCGCCCCCAGCGTCGGCCCGCAAGGCATCGGGTGCAGTCTGATCACGAAGTTCGCCAAAGATGCGCTGCACATCGGCGCGCGAATACGGTTTTCTCAAAACCCGCGCTTCGTCAACAGACTCAGTGGATGGCGAGTAACCGGTGGTCAGCACGACTTGCATGTGAGGGGCAATTTCCAAAGCCTTTTGCGCCAGTGTATGGCCGTCCATGTCGCCAGGCATGACGATATCCGTAAACAGAACATCAAAATGCTGCTGGGAAATCATCGTCAAGGCCTCGCCTGCTGCTGTTGTCGCCTCGACCCTGTAGCCCATGCTCTCCAACCATTTGCAAGCAATACGGCACAAGCCATCTTCGTCATCCACCACCAAAACCGACAGATCATTTCTGACCTCAGGTGCTACAGAGGAACTAGACGAGCGCGCAGGTGCAAGCTTGGGACGATCTAAAGGGGCAGGCTTGTCAGACGGTACGTCCGACGCGCCCAATGGGCGTGAGTCACCGGTTTGTTGGGCCAATGCCTTGGGCTGCAATGGGATTTTGGGGCGCGTCTGCAGCGCAATAGCCGCCTGCTGCGCCAGCAAGAGCAATTGATCGCGCTGCACATCGGACAGCTCTTTCGGCATATCATCTAGAACACACAGCGTGCCCAACAAATGGCCCTTGGCGTCCGCCAGCGGGTCACCTGCATAAAAACGAATATAGGGGTTACCCACCACCAGGG
>JAURGS010000107.1 GCA_030833685.1 Rhodoferax sp.
GCCAAACCGGATGATAAATTTCAGTTCGAGCGACATGGCTATTTCGTGGCTGACCGCGTCGATTCTGCGCCCGGAAAACCGATCTTCAATCGCATCGTGACCTTGAAAGACAGCTGGGGCAAATAGGCGGGGCAACGCACTGGCCTAGCCCACCCGCAAAGCCCTCAAACCGGGCTGTCGATCCGGATCCAGGTTGTTTTCATCTCGGTGTATTTATCGAAGGCGTGCAGCGACTTATCACGTCCGACACCGCTTTGTTTGTAGCCCCCAAAGGGCACCGTGATGTCATCCTCATCGTATTGGTTGACATGAACAGTCCCAGCGCGCAGCGCCCGGGCCACACCAATAGCCTTATTCACATCGCGCGACCATACTGCCGCTTGCAGGCCATAGACGCTGTTGTTGGCCTGACGCACAACATCCGCGGTATCGGTAAACGACAACACTGACAACACGGGACCGAAAATTTCCTCTTTGGCAATCGTCATCTCTGGCGTGACGCCGGCAAATATTGTGGGCTGCACGTAGTAGCCGCCGGACTCCACGCGAGCTTGCTGGCCACCGAAAACCAATTCCGCGCCCTGCTGCTGACCTGCCTGGATGTAAGCCATGACGGTGTTGAGCTGCGTTTGGTCGACGATCGCACCCATGACAGTGCTCTTATCCAGCGGGTCACCCGGCATGTATTTCGGCGCCAGGGCCAGCGCTTTGGCCATGAAATCATCACGAATACTGGCCTCAACAAACAATCGCGACGGCGCGTTGCAGCTCTCCCCTTGGTTAAAGAAAACACCCGACACAGCGGCCTGCACCGCTTTGTCCAGATCAGGGCAGTCTGCAAAAACAATGTTGGGGGATTTGCCACCGAGCTCGGTCCAGGCGCGCTTGAGGTTGCTCTGGCCGGCCATGACATGAATTTGTTTGCCCACTCGGGTTGACCCCGTAAAGGCGATGCAATCCACATCCATGTGCATGGCCAAGGCAGCGCCAGCCTCCTGGCCATAACCCGGAACCACGTTAAAAACCCCTGCCGGAATGCCCGCAGCCAGCGCCAGTTCGGCCAGACGAAGCGCTGTCAATGGCGACTTTTCGCTTGGCTTGAGCACCACCGAATTACCCGCGGCCAGTGCTGGCGCAATCTTCCAGGCTGCCATGATCATCGGGTAATTCCAGGGCACGATCACCGCCACAACGCCTACCGGCTCGCGTTGAATCAAGGCCAGGGCCGTACTCGGCGTGGGGGCAATTTCGTCATAAACCTTGTCTGTGGCTTCGCCGTACCAGCGAATGCAATTGGCAGCACTGTTGACGTCAACTGAACGCGCGTACTTGACGGGTTTGCCCATATCGAGGGTTTCCATCAGAGCCAATTCGTCGGCGTGCGACAGGATCTGGTCGGCAAACTTAATCAAGGCTCTCTTGCGATGGGCTGGGGCCATACCCGCCCAACTGCGCTGCTCAAAAGCAGCCCGCGCAGAAGCGACCGCCGCATCGACGTCCGCTTGCCCGCAACGTGCCACTGTGGCGAGCAGTCGACCATCAACCGGGGACTTGCAATCAAAAACCTGTTCGCCCTGGGCCTGTCGGCGCTCGCCGTTGATCAATGCCCGACCGTCGTAATCACCCATGCCTTACTCCAAAAACGCATGCAAACGGGTAACCGTATGTGCCCGTCAACTCATCACCATGATTCAGATCTGCCCTATCGCCGCCGTCTCTGAGCGCAAAGCGGCTGCCATCTCGCGTTGTCGCTGGCGCGTTTGACGCGCCACCCACACGCTGTAGGCTACCACCACTACGGTCACGGACACGATGAGCAAAGTGGCAGCAGCATAGATAGTCGGGTTGATGCCGCGTCGGGCATAGCCAAAAATGACCTGGGGCAAGGTGTTCACGCCAGGCCCCGACAAAAACTCCGAAATAACAACGTCGTCAAATGAAAGCGTGAACGCCAACAGAAACGCCGCCAAAATCGCTTGGAAGATATTTGGCATCGTAATCAAGAAAAACACTTGAATTGGCCGCGCTCCAAGGTCAAGCGCGGCCTCCTCGATGGAGCGGTCCATGGCCAGCAGCCGCGATTGGACCACCACCATGCCGTAAGCCATGCCCAGCAAGGTGTGACCAAGAACGATCGTGAGCATGCCGCGCTCGGGCCAGCCAAAAACGTTCTGAATCCCCACCATCAACAGCAGGAGTGATAAGCCAATGACCACTTCGGGCATAACCAGTGGTGCATTCACCATGCCAGAAAAAGCGGTTCTGCCAAGGAAACGGCGGTAGCGGACCAGAACAAATGCTGCAAATGTGGCCAAGACAGCCGAGGCCAAGCCAGATGTTGTGGCAACCTTGACGGAGAGCCAAAAGCCGTCCACGATTCGGTTGTCCCGGGTCAATGCTTCGTACCAGCGCCAGGAAAAGCCCGTGAAGCGCGCGTCCTGCCGGGTGCTGTTGAATGAAAACACCACCATGAAGACCAGTGGCATGTACAGAAAGAAGTAGGTCACGGCCATCCAAATCAGGCCAATACGCGACTTTCGATAAGGGTTTACGTTGCCCTTAGCCATGAGCCTGCTCTCTCTCGCCTGAATAGCGGTAGTACATCGCCAACGGCACAACGATCAGCGCAATCATGACCACCGCAAGTGCACAAGCACGAGGCCAATTGTTGCTGGTGAACATTTCGTCCCAGACCACGCGGCCAATCATGATGTTCTCAGGGCCGCCAAGCAACGACGGAATCACAAATTCACCAACGGCTGGAATAAACACCAGCATAAAACCGGCAATGATGCCGGCCTTTGACAATGGAACCGTCACCAACCAAAAGGCCTTTAGAGGGCTGGCGCCAAGATCGTATGCCGCCTCGAGCAGGCGATCGTCGAGTTTGACGAGGGTGGCATAAAGCGGCAAAACCATAAAAGGCAGATAAACATAGGTCATACCCACCAGCATCGACACATTGGTGTAGAGCATCAAAATAGGCTCTTGGGTAATCCCCGTCAACATCAATAACTGGTTGATGACGCCTTGGTCAGCCAAGATGCCCTTCCAGGCGTAAACGCGCAGCAGAAACGAGGTCCAGAACGGCAGCATGACCATCATCAACAGAGCCGGGCGAACGCTGGCCGGTGAGCGTGCAATGAAGTAAGCAAAAGGGTAGCCAATGACCAGGCACAAAAAAGCAGTGCACAGCGCGTACCAGACCGACCGAACGTAGGCCTCGACATAAATGGTCTGAAATAAGACATTCGACTCCAGCGACCGAAAGATGGACGTGTAGTTCTCATATTTCAGGTTCAGAACACCTGTGCGTTCATCCCACAGCGGCTTGAAGGGCGAGATGTCGTTGCCCATGTCGACAAAACTGATGTAAACCAGAATCAAAAAAGGCAGCAAAAAAAAGACCAGCAACCAGGTGTAAGGCACACCGATCACGAATCGTCTGCCCGGTAGTTTTTGGAAAAGACGGCTCATCAGCGGGTCTCAGTCGCGCAGCACAACACCTGCGGTATCGCCCCACCAAAAATAAACAGAGTCCCCCCAAGTAATTTGGCTGAGCTCATGCCGTGAGGTATTGGCCTCGGTGATACGCACACGGCTTCCGTCCGCTGTCTGCACCACAAAGCTGTTGTGCGCACCCAGATAGGCGATCTCTTGAACAACCCCGGCAAACCGGTTGACCACGTCTGGTGGCGCCTCCTTGCTGATTTCGATCTTCTCTGGTCGTACGGCCAGGCTCACGGACATACCCAGTGTGCCGCTGACGCCATGGCCCACCTGGATCTCACCCAAGGCCGTGCGCACAGCACAACGATCAGTCTCATCCACTGAGAGGCTTCCCTCGAATAGGTTCACATTGCCAATGAAATCGGCAACAAATCGATTCACGGGGTGCTCATAAACCTCTTTGGGAGAACCCACCTGCAGGACCCTACCCTTGCTCATCACCGCAATACGCCCGGCCATGGTCATGGCTTCCTCTTGATCGTGCGTCACCATCACGCAGGTCACACCAACCTGCTCAACGATATTGACCAATTCAAACTGCGTCTGCTCTCGCAACTTTTTGTCTAAAGCGCCCAACGGTTCATCGAGCAAGAGAACCTTGGGGCGCTTGGCCAGGCTGCGCGCCAGCGCCACGCGCTGCTGCTGACCACCCGAGAGTTGGTGCGGCTTTCGTTTGGCGTAGCTACCAAGTTGCACCAAATCCAGCATCTCACCAACCCTTTGTTTGATCTGGTCTTTGGGCATGCCCTCACGCTTCAAACCAAAGGCCACGTTGTCCCAGATGTTCAGGTGTGGAAAAAGTGCATAAGACTGAAACATCATGTTGAACGGGCGCTCATAGGGTGCCAGTCCCGCGACATCAACGCCACCAAGCAAAATTCGACCTGATGTCGGAGCCTCAAACCCCGCCAGCATGCGCAGCAGCGTCGACTTGCCACAACCTGAACTACCCAATAGCGCGAAGATCTCACCCTGCTGGATCGATAAATCGACATCGTCCACTGCCAAGGTGTCGTCGAAACGCTTAACCAACTTTTCGGTCACCAGGTACCGATCGCTCTGATCCGACTCTGACATGTTCAAACCCGCGGCTGCCTCAACGTCAAACCCACCAACAAAAAGGGCTGTTCATACCCAAGGTACAAACAGCCCTCGACGACACGACAAACGTACTTACTTGCCTTTTTTGAACGCGTTGTACGCGTTCGCCATAGCCTCACGAGCTTCATTGGTGAAGCTGCTTGGAGCGATCATTTTTTGCATGTAATCGGACTCAACAAAAATTGTCTTGTTGTTCGCGATTTCAGGCTTGATCTGCGCCATGGCCGCTTTATTTGCTGTGGGGTAATTCATTTCATTGGCCATCCGAGCAGCGTTTTCAGCCCTCAGGTAAAAGTCCATGAATGCCATCGCATTGTTGGGATGCTTGGCGTCTTTGGTGATCGCCATGGTGTCAAAAAAGATCAGCGCGCCAGTGCTGGGCAGCATGGAGACGATCTCATCTTGGGACTTGTTCTCCTTGGCACGATCCGCTGCGATGTTGATGTCGCCTGACCAACCGATAGCCACACAGGCCTTGCCACCCGCGATGTCATCAATCATGGTCGAACTAAATAAACGAACATCTTTGCGAACCTTGGCAAGCATGTCAGTCGCCGCTTTGTAATCCTCGGGATTGTTGGAGTAAGCGTCCTTGCCAATGTAGTGCAAGGCGACCGGAAGAATCTCGGTCGGCGAGTCAAGGTAGGCAATGCCGCAGGACTTGAGTTTGCTGGTGTACTTGGGATCAAAAACAAGATCCCAGGCGTTTTCAGGCATAGCCATTTTGCCCAGCGCTTTCTTGGCCTTGGTGACGTTCAGGCCCACAGTCGTGAAGCCCCAGGCCCAGGGCACCAAGTGCTTGTTGTCAGGGTCGGCCTTGGAAAGCGTTGCCATGACGGCAGGATCCAGGTTTTTCAGATTGGCAATTTTTGTCTTATCAATCGGACGCAAAAGCCCCCCCTCAATCTGAGGCTTGGCAAACACCGACCCGGGCACCACGATGTCGTAGCCGGAGTTACCTGCCACCAGCTTGGCGTGCAGGGCTTCGTTGGTCTCAAAGGTGTCGTAATTGACCTTGATGCCCGATTCTTTTTCGAAAGCGGCAATCATGCCCTCAGGAATGTAGTCCGGCCAGTTGTAAATATTGAGCACCTTCTCTTCGGCCGGCTCTGCAGGCGCTGCTGCCACAGGTGCCGGCGCTGGCGCCGCCTTGGCAGGCTCTTCCTTCTTGCCACAACCCACAACCGCCAGCGCTGAGAGCGCAATAGCACCCACATAATTCTTGATCATGAACATTTCTCCATAAAGATTGACTGCAAAAGCGTTCAACAGCGCTAAGGCCGCAGACGAAATTTTAAAGACTTTACCAGTTGGGCGGCCGCCAGGGGCGCCATAGGGTTGTTTCAGAATAAATGACGACTTTTCAGCTCGGCCAAGGTGAGATCCAGAGCCTGACGAATCAAGCCCATCAGCTCATCAATATCGGCCTGGCTCATGATCAAAGGCGGGGCAACAATCATCCGGTCACCCACAGCCCGCATGATCAGTCCGTTGTCGAAACAGTGCCGTCGGCAAATCATGCCGACATCCACGGACGAATCAAACCGTTTTTTACTTTTCTTGTCTTTCACCAAGACCAAACCTGCGACAAACCCGCAACTTTGGGCCGCCCCAACCAGCGGGTGTTCGACCAAGGCGGAAAAGCGCTGCGAAAAGTATGAACCGAGCTCGCCCTTGACACGTGCAACCAGGTTCTCACGCTCGATCAGGTCCAGGTTTGCCAAGGCAACGGCACAAGCCGTCGGGTGACCGCTGTAGGTGTAGCCATGGTTGAATTCACCGCCTTTTGCAATTAGCGTTTGTGCAACGCGATTGCCCACCATGACTCCGCCCAAGGGCACATAGCCACTGGTGACCGCCTTGGCAAAGGTGATCAAGTCGGGCCTGTACCCGAATTTTTCATAGGCGAACCAGTGACCCAAGCGCCCAAAAGCGCAGATCACCTCGTCGCTGATGAGCAAAATACCGTACTTGTCGACAATTCGCTGGATCTCTGGCCAATAGGTACTCGGGGGAATGATCACCCCGCCAGCGCCTTGAACGGGCTCGGCGATGAACGCCGCCACCTTCTGCGGCCCCACTTCTTTGATTTTGGCCTCCAGCCAACCCGCTGCGCGAAGCCCAAACTCGTCCTCAGACTCCCCCGGCTTTCCCTTGTCATAAAAATAAGGCTGGTCAATGTGCTCGATACCCGGTATGGGCAAATCCCCTTGCTCGTGCATGCTGGCCATACCCCCGAGTGAGGCACCTGCCATGGTGCTGCCGTGGTAGCCATTGATACGCCCGATGATGACTTTGCGCTGGGGCTGGCCCATAAGATCCCAATACCGTCTGACAAGGCGCACGTTGGTGTCATTGCTCTCGCTGCCGCTGGACGAATAAAAAACATGGTCAAAGTGGCAGTCGCCCACCTGGGGTGCCAGCCCCGCCAGCCTCGCTGCCAGACGCACCGCCGGCTCATTGGTTGTTTGAAAAAAAGCGTTGTAAAAGGGAAGCGTCATCATTTGCTGGTAGGCGGCGTCGGCCAGCTCCTTGCGGCCGTAGCCCACATTGACGCACCACAGGCCACTCATCGCATCGAGTACGCGCTCGCCCTCGGTGTCCCAGACGTAAATACCCTTGGCCTTGACCATTACCCTTGCACCTTTGCGCGCAAGCGCCGCATGATCCGTAAAAGGATGCAAAAAGTGCGCGCTGTCCAGCGCTTGTACAGCCTGGGTTTCAGTGCTTGGCGAAGCAGTCATCAGGGTTCCTTTTTTTGGGGCATCGGTCAAAACTGGCGTGCGGGGATTCTGAGGGGATCGATGGCTAGGCATCAGACATGAAGCATCAGGTGTTCGCGCTCCCATGGCGAGATCACTTTCATGAACTCTGAAAACTCCAGCTCTTTAATTTCTGCGTAAATCGTGATGAACTCTTTGCCCAACACATCGTGCAATTCAGACTCCTGGCGTAGCCAATCCAGGGCCTCGCCAAGACTACGTGGCAGGTTGTACGGCGCCAGGTATGCATCACCTTTCATTTCGGTCTTGGGCTCGATTTTGTTCTTCAGGCCCAAATAGCCACAGGCCAGCGTCATCGCCATGGCCACGTACGGGTTGGCATCAGCGCCGATCACCCTGTTTTCAAGCCGCCGCGCCTGCGGCGAGGAGATGGGCGACCGGATCCCAACCGTTCGGTTGTCATGCCCCCACTCAATGTTGATAGGCGCTGCCGTATTGCGCGACAAGCGCCGATAGCTGTTGACGTAAGGGGCTACCAGCACCATCGCTGCTGGGATGTAGCGCTGCAGGCCACCGATGTAATGCCGAAAAGCCGCTGACGCAGACCCATCGGCATTACTGAAAATGTTGGCGCCGCTGGCCACGTCCAGAATGCTTTGGTGGATGTGCATCGCACTGCCCGGCTCGCTGGCAATGGGCTTGGCCATAAACGTCGCGTACATGTCGTGGCGTAGGGCCGCCTCGCGCACAGTTCGCTTGAAGAAAAACACCTCGTCGGCCAGACCCAAAGGCTCAGCGTGGAAAAAATTGATTTCCATCTGGCCAGCGCCGATTTCATGGATCAAAGTGTCCACATTCAGATTCATCTTGTCGCAAAAATCGTAAATGTCTTCGAACAAGGGGTCGAACTCATTCACAGCGTCAATACTGTAAGCCTGACGCGAGGTCTCGGCACGCCC
>JAURGS010000108.1 GCA_030833685.1 Rhodoferax sp.
ATTGACGCCATGCTCGGCCTGGGTAGCCACGGCCGCCCCATTGAAGGTCTGATGGCCCAGTGGATCGACCAAATACAAAACCAAAAAGCCCCGGTATTGGCTGTGGACCTGCCCACAGGCCTGAACCCGGACACCGGCGCACTGAACAACCGCACAGTGCGTGCCAGCCACACGCTTAGCCTACTCACACTCAAGCCGGGTTTTTTTACGGCGCACGGCAAAGATCAGGCTGGCGTGGTTTGGCTCGACACCCTGCGCGATCCCCTGGACACCCCTACGCCATTGCCCATCCCAGACGCCTATGTGCTGGGTGCGCCACCGCTGACCCAACGCCTGCATGCCAGCCACAAAGGCAGCTACGGGGACGTGGCCATTGTGGGTGGTGCATCGGGCATGGCGGGGGCAGCGGTTCTGGCAGCCAGTGCCGCTTTGCACGCGGGCGCTGGCCGGGTGTATGTCAGCTTGCTTGGCGCGGAGGCATCGGCTTACGACCCCAACCAGCCTGAGCTCATGTTTCGTGCGCTGACTGATCTCAACCTCTCGGCTATGGCCATCGTTTGTGGTTGCGGTGCAGGCCAGCAGGCACTGGCTGCTGTGCAAGCCGTGCTGCCCGCCAGTCGTTCGCTGGTGCTCGATGCCGACGCGCTCAACGCCATCGCGGCTGAACCCACCCTGGTGCAAAGCCTGCAAGCGCGCGCAGCTGCGGGGGCTGCCAGCGTGGTCACGCCGCACCCGCTGGAGGCAGCGCGCCTGCTGGCTTGCAGCACCGCACAAGTCCAGCAAGACCGGCTATCCGCAGCTGCGCGCCTGGCCGAATTGCTGCAGTGCTGCGTGGTGCTTAAGGGGTCTGGAACGGTCGTCTGTGCGCCGGGGCAAACCCCGCAAATCTGCCCAACGGGCAATGCCAGTCTGGCCAGTGGTGGCACAGGTGACGTACTCGCTGGGTTGATCGGCGCACGCCTGGCTCAGGGCATGGGCGCCTGGGAGGCTGCCTGCGCCGGGGTGTACCAACACGGGCGACTGGCTGACCAATGGCCCGCAGCAAGCGCACTCAGCGCCAGCGCGCTGGCGCGTGCGCTCACACCTTAGCCGCGGCCGGCAAACGGCATCTTGGTGGCCATCACCGTGTGGTACATCACGTTGGCCTCCAGCGGCAAATTGGCCATGTAAACAATCGACTGGCCAACAATGTTCACATCCATCACCGGCTCGACCTTGATCTCGCCGTTGGCCTGCATCACGCCAGTCTGCATACGCTGCGTCATGTCGGTGGCGGCGTTGCCAATGTCGATTTGGCCCACCGCAATGTCATATTTGCGCCCATCGAGCGAGGCGGTTTTCGTCATGCCGCCCACGGCATGCTTGGTCGATGTATAGGCAATCGAATTGGGCCGAGGCGTGGTGGCCGAAATCGAGCCGTTGTTGATGATGCGCCCACCGCGCGGTGTCTGCGCCTTCATCACACGAAAAGCCTGGCGCAGGCACAAGAACATGCCCGTCAGGTTCACATCCACCACGTTTTGCCATTGCTGCAAGCTCAGGTCTTCAAGCCCAATGGCCGGCGCACCAGTGCCCGCATTGTTAAAAAGCAAATCCACGCGGCCAAAAGTCTGCACGGCCTTGTCAAACAAAGCCACCACGTCGGCTTCTTTGCTCACATCTGCCGGCACAGCCAGCGCCCGCGCACCCGCGCCAGAGGCCGCCACCGCGTCCTGAAGCGGCTGCTCACGCCGCCCGGCCAACACCACGCTCCAGCCATCAGCCAGCAGCGCCAGCGCCGCAGCCTTGCCGATACCGCTGCCCGCGCCCGTGACGATAGCAACCTTGTTCTTTTTGTCCATAGTGATTCCTTAAGTGAAGCGTCAGGCGGTGCGCTAGCGCGAACCACGACGGTTTTTTTGAGAAGACTTGCGCAAATTATCCCGTGAAGCTTTCTTGCCGCTGCTTTTGGCAGGGCGCGCTTTGCCTTTGGCAGCAGATGCGCCTGCGGCCAGCGGCAAACCGCGGCTCTTGCGCTGCGCTGGCTGCTTGGCGAGCGCAGCGCGCGCAGCACCGGGCAGCTCATCACGCAGCCGGCCAGCCGGTGCCATCAGGGCACCGGGCTCAGGCATCAGGCGAAAGTCAATGCGCCGCCCGTCAAGGTCTACGCGCGAGACCTGTACCTGCACGCGCGAGCCAATGCCGTAGCGCAGCCCGGTGCGCTCGCCGCGCAGCTCCTGGCGCGCCTCGTCAAAGCGGTAATACTCGCCACCGAGTTCGGTGATGTGCACCAGGCCTTCCACGTACATGGTGTCCAGCGTGACAAAAATACCGAAGCTGGTCACCGCGCTGACCACGCCGGAGAACTCCTCGCCCAGGTGGTCACGCATGTACTTGCATTTCAGCCACGCTTCGACATCACGGCTGGCCTCATCGGCGCGGCGCTCATTGGCGCTGCAGTGCAAGCCCGCGGCCTGCCAGGCCTGCATCTCAGCGCCCACTTTGCGCGGTTTGGCACCCTTGTCTGCCTGGCTTTTCTCCAGTCGGCGTGCCAGCTTGGCCTGCGCCTCGCCCGGCGTGGGCAGGGCAGGCAACTGGTAGCGCTTTTGCTCCAGAATGGCTTTGATCACGCGGTGCACCAGCAGGTCCGGGTAGCGGCGGATCGGGCTGGTGAAATGGGTATAGGCCTCAAAGGCCAGGCCAAAATGCCCGCTGTTGACCGGGGTGTAAATCGCCTGCTGCATCGAGCGCAACAACATGGCGTGAATCTGCGCGGCATCAGGCCTGTCCTTGGTGGCTTCGGCCAGCGCCTGAAACTCTGCAGGGCTGGGCTCGTCGCTGATGCTCAGGCCCAAACCAATGGCCTTGAGGTAATTGCGCAGAACCTCTTTTTTCTCAGGCGTTGGCCCCTCGTGCACGCGGTACAGGCCCGCATGCTTGTGCTGCGCGATGAAGTCCGCGCTGCAGACGTTGGCTGCCAACATGGCCTCCTCAATCAAGCGGTGCGCGTCGTTGCGCACGCTGGGCACGATCTTCTCGATGTGCCCGGCCTCATCGCAAACAATCTGCGTCTCCACCGTCTCAAAGTCCACCGCGCCACGGCGCTGGCGCGCCTTGAGCAGCACCTGGTACAGGTCGTGCAGGGCAATCAGGTCGGTCACACGGTCCTTGTGGCGGGTAGCCTCGGGCCCGCGCGTGTTAGCCAAAATGGCAGCCACCTCGGTATACGTTAGGCGCGCATGGCTAAACATCACCGCCGGGTAAAACTGGTAGGCGCTGACCTCGCCGTCTGCGCTGATCAACATGTCGCACACCATGCACAGGCGCTCAACGCTGGGGTTGAGCGAGCACAGCCCGTTGGAGAGCTTCTCTGGCAGCATCGGGATAACGCGCCGCGGAAAGTACACGCTGGTGGCACGCTCGTAGGCGTCCACGTCGATGGCCGATCCGGTCTGCACATAGTGGCTCACATCGGCAATAGCCACCAACAGGCGCCAGCCCTGCTGGGCTGAGCGGCCACGGCCGCTGCGCACCGGCTCACAGTAGACCGCATCGTCAAAGTCGCGCGCATCCTCGCCATCAATGGTCACCAGCGGCACATCAGTCAGGTCAATGCGTTTGGCTTTGTCAGCCCCACGCACCTGGTCGGGCAGGCCGCGCGCCTGCGCCAGACAAGCCTCAGAAAACGCGTGCGGCACACCGTACTTGCGCACCGCAATCTCGATCTCCATGCCTGGGTCATCAATCTCGCCCAGAATTTCTTTGACCCGGCCCACTGGCTGGCCAAACAAAGCGGGTGGCTCGGTGAGCTCAACCACCACCACCTGTCCGGGCTTGGCAGCACCGGTGGCCGCTTTGGGGATCATCACGTCCTGCCCGTAGCGCTTGTCTTCGGGGGCCACAATCCAGATACCGCCCTCGTGCAGCAGGCGGCCAATGATCACCTGGCTGCTGCGCTCCACAATCTCCACCACACGGCCTTCGGGTCGGCCCTTGCGGTCATGGCGCACCACGCGCACCTTGACGCGGTCGCGGTGCAAAACCGCCCGCATTTCGTTGGGCGCGAGGTAAATATCGGCCTCACCATCGTCGCGCACGACAAAGCCGTGACCGTCGCGATGACCCGCTACCACACCCTCGATTTCATCCAGCGTGAAGCTGGTCTTCTGCATATTTTTGATACAATTTCCCTTCCTGAGATGCCCAGGTGGCGGAATTGGTAGACGCACTAGTTTCAGGTACTAGCGGGTAACTCCGTGGAGGTTCGAGTCCTCTCTTGGGCACCAATGTTAATGAAACAAGACGGCCCAATTTTTGCGGCCGATCCGTCCTCAAAAGCCACCGCCTGTTCGAGTGGCTTTTTTCATGTCTGCACCCCATCAAAATGGCTGCGCCACCAAGTCATGGCCCTGCGTGGCCACAATGCGCGCTTTGGTGAACTCGCCCACTTTGAGGGTTTTGCTGATTTTCTCGGGCGGCAACAGGCGCACCACGCCGTCGATCTCGGGCGCATCGGCGTAACTGCGCGCGAGTCCGCCCTTCTTGCCCATGCTGCTGGCCTGGTCCACCAGCACCTGCATGGTCGCACCCACGCGCTGCTCCAGCTTCTTAGCTGAGACCGCCTCGGCCACCTGCATAAAGCGCGCGCGGCGCTCCTGGCGCAGCGCCTCGGGCAACATACCAGGTAATTGGTTCGCTGTGGCACCCTCCTCCGCGCTGTAGGCAAAACACCCCGCGCGGTCAATTTGCGCCTCATGCAAGAACGCCAACAGGTGCTCAAACTCGGCCTCGGTTTCGCCTGGAAAACCGGCAATAAACGTGCTGCGAATCACCAGCTGCGGGCAGTCCTTGCGCCACTGTGCAATGCGCTCCAGATTGCGCTCGCCACTGGCGGGTCGCTTCATGCGCTTGAGCACATCCGGGTGGCTGTGCTGAAACGGCACATCCAGATAGGGCAGGATCAGGCCGCTGGCCATCAGTGGCACGATCTCATCCACGCTGGGGTAGGGGTAGACGTAGTGCAGCCGCACCCAGGCGCCGAAGGGCTGTGCCAGCTCGCCCAGCGCCTGCGCCAACTCCAGCAGGCGCGTGCGCAGCGGCTTGCCGTCCCAAAAACCCGTGCGGTATTTCAGGTCAACGCCGTAGGCTGAGGTGTCCTGGCTGACCACCAGCAATTCTTTGACGCCGCCTTCAAACAGCGCACGCGCCTCTTTGAGCACATCGCCCACTGGGCGCGAGACCAGGTCACCGCGCATGGACGGAATAATGCAAAACGTGCAGCGGTGGTTGCAGCCTTCGCTGATCTTCAGGTAGGCGTAATGCCGTGGCGTGAGCTTGATGCCAGCCACCCCAAACGCATTGGGAACCAGGTCCACAAACGGGTCATGCGGCTTGGGGCAGTGCTGGTGCACCGCGTCCATGACCTCTTGTGTGGCGTGCGGCCCGGTTACGGCCAGCACGCTGGGGTGCATCTGTCGCACCAGGTTGCCACCATCCTGGCCTGACTTGGCGCCCAGGCAGCCGGTGACGATGACTTTGCCGTTGTGCGCCAAGGCCTCGCCAATCGTGTCCAGGCTTTCCTTGACCGCATCGTCAATAAAACCGCAGGTGTTCACGATGACCAGGTCCGCGCCTTCAAACGTCTTGGAGGTCTGGTAGCCCTCGGCGCTGAGCTGGGTGAGGATCAGCTCCGAGTCGGTCAGCGCTTTGGGGCAGCCCAGGCTGACAAAACCAACCTTGGGCGCGCCCGAGACGGGCGCAAGAGTGTCTGACATGGTTGGCGCTTCGCTCAGGATTTATTCTTCAGACCAAAAGCGTCCAGAAACTGGTTGGTTTGCTTTTGCATGTTTTCCTGCATCTGCGTCATCAGGCGCTGCGACTGCTCCACGCTGCCGCCCATCATCGCCTGCAGGGCTGGGGCCTGCAGCGTCATGTACTGCTGCCACATCTCGGGCGTGAACGCCTTGCTCTGCTCGGTCATGCGCGCCTGTAGGTCCACCAGCGTCTGGATGTTCTTCTCCAGGTAGCCACCAAGCATGCCCTGCATGGCGTTGCCGTAAAAGCGAATCAGGTTCTCCAGCACCGGCGCGGTAAACATGGGCGAGCCGCCCGCCTCTTCTTCCAGAATGATTTGCAGCAAGATGCTGCGCGTCAAGTCCTCACCCGACTTGGCATCACGCACCTCAAAAGGCTTGCGCTGCATCACCAGCTCCTTGACCTGCGCCAGGGTGATGTAGTTGGAGGTCTCGGTGTCGTAGAGCCGGCGGTTCGGATATTTTTTAATCACGCGCACAGCATCCGTCGCGTCGGTCTTGGTGGCGTCGGTCATGGCAAAAATAGGGTGCGGGCACAGCCGCTTGCAGGCAGGGTCATGAAGGCCTCCATTGTAGGCAGTGCGCGCCGGCCCGGGCTTGGGCGCCCCGTGCCTTGGCCTGGCCAAGGGCGAGCCCCCGTTCGCGCCAGCATGCGCGCTGGCCTACCCGCGCTGGCTTGCGCCAGTGCCGCTCAGCTGGGCTTGCCCCTGCGCGGCTGCCCGGCGCAAACTCGCAAAATTTCGCGCACCATAAAGACCATATCCACCGGCTTACTCAAAAAGCCGTTCATGCCAACCGCGGCGGTCTTCTCCCGCTCCTGGTCCATCAGCTTGCCGGTCATCGCCAGAATCGGGATGCTGCCGATCGCCTCATCCGGGTCCTGCCGAATCTGGCGCGTGGTCTCCAGCCCATCCATACCCCCCATTTGCAGATCCATCAAAATCACATCAATCACAGCGCCTGGTTCATGCACAATTTTCAAGGCGGTGGCACCATCGAAGGCGGTGACCACGCTGGCCCCTGCGGCCTCTAGCATCATCTGCGCCGCCTGCAGGTTGGCCATCTGGTCGTCCACCACCAAGACCCGCAAGCCCTCCAGCGAGGTGCCCGTCACCGGCTCGCGCGAAGGACGCTTGGGCTGTGCCGTGGCGGCCACACCAGCATCGTGGTTGTCTGCGCCGGCGCTCTGGGCTGGGGCTGCTAGCGGCGCGTGAGCATCGCTGGCCTCACTTGTCGAGGCGCCATCAGGCCAGGCGGCGTTCTCCCTCATGCCAGCGCTGGCCTGCGCGACGTAGCGTGTGCGCGCCTCCAGCGCGTGCGTGGCCCGAAAGCCGTCGCGCCTGCCGTTTTTGTCCATGGCTGTGGGGGGCGCGACGGCAACCCCATCCTGCACCGATACTTTGGTGAGCGTCAAACTGACGGTGAAGGTGCTACCCACGCCCACCTGGCTATGAACATGGATCTGGCCACCCATGGCGCGAACCAGGTCCCTGGAGATCGCCAGTCCCAGGCCCGTTCCCGCAAAGCGCCGGGTGTCGGACATGTCAGCCTGCGTGAAGGGCGTAAACAACTTGGCCATGGTCTGGTCATCCATGCCGATGCCGGTGTCCTGAAACACAATTTCCACGATGACATATTCGCCGCGTTCCTGCTCCAGGCGCGCGCTCACCATGACAGAGCCGCGCTCGGTGAACTTGATCGCATTGTTCAAAAGATTCAGCAGCACCTGGCGCAAACGCATGCTGTCAAGGTTCACCTTGACCACCAGCCTCGGGTCAATATCAACCACCACCTGCAGGTCCTGCCCTGCAGGCAGAGTCTGCACCAGCGACTTGAGCGCCACCATCACATCAAAAACACTGCCTGGCATTTCGCGCAAGGTAAACCGCCCGGCACTCAGGCTGCTGAAGTCGAGCACATCATTGAGCACCGAGAGCAAAACCTCGCTGCCCTGGTAAGCCATATCCACCTGCGGCTTGGCGCTTTGGGGCAGGTCACGCCGGTGGGAAAGCACTTGCAACATGCCCATCACCCAATTCAAGGGCGTGCGAATTTCATGGCTCATGATGGACAGAAACTGGCTCTTGGCCTGGCTGGCTTCCTGCGCCGAGTCGCGCGCCAGCGCCAGCTCCAGCAGATTGCGCTTGGTCTCGGAAACATCCACCACCATCATGCGCACATACAAAACACGCTCCTGTCGGTCGCGCGCCAGACTGGCGCTGGCTGACACAATCAGCACCATGCCATCGCTTGCCAGCATTTCAAGCTCAAAACTCTCCGCACTGAAGCGACTCAACACCTTGCGATACGCCGTCTGAAATGTCTCGACACTCTTCAACGCCAGCAATTTGACAAATGGCTTGCCAACCACCTCTTCGCTGGTTTTTTTCAGCCAGCCCAGCTCGGTGCGGTTCATGCTGATCACCCGGCCCTGGCTGTCCA
>JAURGS010000109.1 GCA_030833685.1 Rhodoferax sp.
CCTGTTTTCTTGTTTCGTCCAGCGTTTGACTTAACTGCTTCGTAAAGCACCTGCGCGCCAGCTTGCGCGGCTGGGCGAACAGCGGCCTGGATCTTTTCTTTCGACTGATTGATGAAGCCTTCAAGGTCTGACAAATTCAGGCCCATGCTGAACGTGCCATTAGCCATTAATGACCTCGCACACCAAGTCGGTCACGTCCTTCTTTGCCATGTTTGGCAGGACTTGCTCGATGTTGTAGACCGTCGATCCGTCAACCAATCGCATGGCCGCTGTGATATCCGTCCTGAACCTGACGCGCCATATTGCAGGCGGGTTTGACGACATAGCGCCACCTCGAATGCCCTCAATGTTGGGGATGCGAGAGCCCGGCGTAAAAACGAACTGCGCCCACAGCGTGGCAAACATTGTCCAGTCCTCTACTGGCTGGCCTACGCTGTCAACAGCACCAGACCGCGCCTGGATGACCACGCGGCGGTTGAACTTGCCGATGTCACTCATTCTCAATAAACCTTGCCAGGGTCAAGCAAGGCCGTGATGCCAATTGGCAGGCTGTGCAGCGCCTTCTCTGTGGCCTCTTGTCTGTTCTCGTAGAGATGGCCGACCAGAAGCATTAGCGCAGCCTTAACCGATGCTGGCAATGTCGCGCTACCGGCCACATACCTAACCTTGACGGCATTCGTCATGTCGCGTGTGTCGGGCCATTCAGCACCGTAAACAAGCGTCACCTGATGATCTTGCGATGAGTAGTCGTTCAGGTAGTAGAGAGACGATGAGAGCGTTTGCGTAGTTCCAGCCGTGTCCACATAGGTCACGCTGGTGATTGACGTTGCCGGGATGAGTGGCAGACTGATGCCGCCATCTGGGAAGGCATCTAAGGCAAGCTCAATTGTCTGCACTCCAATAGCCAAGTTTGCATCGTGCTGCACCTTCGCCATTGCGGCCAGCAAGAACCCGTCAATCAACGAATCCTCGGCACTGGAATCAACGCGCAGAAATGCCTTTAGGTCAGCCGTGGTTATGACGGCCGTGGCTGGCGTGATGATCTTGTAGGTCATTGATTTCCAGACGTAAAAAAGCCCTCGCTAAGAGGGCTTGGTTTCATCGGCAGATTTATATCAACTTACTCAGGTATTCCTCAAGCGCGTCCGCGAGAAACTGGTGACCGGCATCATTTTGGTGCGTGCCGTCACCAGTCTGCAGTGATGTTTTTATTCTTGCTGGGTATGCAAAATTACTCATCAATCTGTCAGCGTCAAAGTACCTTTGGCCGCTTGATCTAATTTTCTCATTAAACGCTATTCTCCTGTCATCTTCTGCGCCCGTTGCAATGTTTGCTGGCATTGCCGTGCAAACAATAGACATGATTCTATTATTCGCGCATGTTGACCAGGCTTTCGTTACTCTTTGCCATGCTGTATCAAAAGCATTTTGCGAGGTTCCGTCATTTATTGACCAACCATGGAAAATGACAATATCGGGTTTTAATATTGGAACTTCTCTGATAAGGTTTTCAAGAAATTCAGTTTTCTTCCCTTGGAATGCGTTATTCCAGTGAGTTACCTTTTTGCCTTTGTTAAGAATTTGCCTGACAGCTCTTCTAACATAACCGTTAATCCAGCCGCCAAAATCGTTGGGGGCGACTGCCCAGCCGGTCATTGTTGAATCTCCATAACTGGCGACTGTTTTGACTTCTGATTCACAGAAAAACCTTACACCTGCGGGCGTGACCCAATCAAATGACGGTGGGTTGTAGGATGCGTAACTGCCGCCAGTGAAGTCGCCACCGGCTTGATACCCACCCGCCCAATCAGGCTCTATGCTTTGTACCGTCCCGGCGCTTGGCGTTGAGTAACTGGGGTTTATTGTGCTGAGTGACGAGCCTGGCACACCGAGAGCACCATACGTGCGAACCATCGCAAGATAATTAGTTCCGCCGTCGATACGATCCAAAGCAGGCAAACTAATAATGTCTGAAAACAACCGCCCAGAGATTACGTTCGCGCCAGCATCAGTTCCAGACACTGCCGCAGGCATGGCGCTTGTGGACGCTCCGCCGCCTGGATTCGTGAAGTTGTTTGGGTCCGTTGTTCCAAAGGTAACGACGGTTCCAGATGTGACATCAGCGTTGGCAGCATTTTTTGGGGTAAACCCGTTGTTTTTTGACGCGCTCGCAGCCACTACCGCATTTATTGTTGCAAAAGCGGCCACGCTTTCATAAACGAGCTGAACGTGGGTAAATTTAACCGGGCTAGGAAAGCACCCGTGCATAGTAAATGCTGATGCGCCAGTACTATTTACCCTGCCATTAACACGAGAGCTGGCAATAACAGAGCCGGTTTTTGTCAAAACGTCAAGACTGTCGGCATCTTGCAAGACGGCATCATATGCGTCGTAGGTTGCTAGACCTAATCCGACCAGCCGCAATTCTTCAGCCGTGGTCAAATTTGTAACAACTTGACCGTAAGACAGCCCGTTGAAAGAGTGGAGCATTCGGATGGTCATGATTTTTACCTTTCAGTCTTTGTGAGTTGCGACGTCTTTTGCCGTGCGTTTTGGCTTATTGATTGGCGGCGTCAATGTGGCGTTTTCTGCCTGGACAATGGCGTCCAGCTGCTCTGCATTGACGTACTTAGCAACGCCGTCTTTCACATAGAAAGCGGCCAGGGCCTCATCACATCGCATCACATCGCCTGCAGCAAAGTTGCCGAAAACACTGTGTGAACCGGTGCGCTTAAATTTGATTTCGACTTGCATTGACACCCCCAAAAGAAAAAGGACCCACCGAAGTGAGCCCTTTTTTGCTACCTGATTAAGCCGGGGTGAGATCGCCGCCGCGAACTGCTGCTGGCTTTTCAGTAGCAAGTGCGAGGCGTCGCTCTGCCCGCAAAGTGATGAGGTTCTTCGTAAAATTATCCGAGTCAGAGTCAGACATTTCAACCACAACACCCTCGCGGTTGTAGACCATGTAAGCCTCAGAGAAGCGGCCCACCTGGAAGGTGTCAGCGGCCATGCCGATAGCCTGGATAACTGGCACACCAAACAAGCGTGCTTGACCTGCATCATTCACACTGTACAGGGTTTGGCCTGCTGCGGTTGTGAACAATTCGATTTCAATCGTTGCCCAGTCAGCAGGATTCAAAACGATTGCATCGGCTGGATAACCATTTGAATAAAGATCGGCCATGATCTTGCGAATCAGAACCAATTTCTTGAGGGTTGAGCCCAAGGCCGCGTTTGCGTAACCGTGTGCCGTGAAGTTTCCGGTGTCGTAGGTGCCGCTGATGTTTGGTGCAGTACCGTCACCAACAACCAATTGCGTGTCAACCTTCTGATTCACTCCATAGCGCATCCGGGTGTTCACGTAAGCGGCCAAAGCTGGGGCGTCAGCAGCCAACTGCTTAGAAATCTTGATCCAGTGGGCAACCGTAGAAACCGGCATGTTCACCAGCGACCAAGTGAGCGCAGATTCGGCCTTTGCAGAACCTTCAGCAGCTTCTGCAGCGCTGTTGGTAAACGATGCCTCTTTGGTGAACTCGATAGCGTTTGAGGTGGTCGTTGTGCTTGGTAGCAAGGCTTCCATTGAAAACGGAAGGACCGCGCCGCCAACAATGCCCGCGTTACGCTGGGGGGCGACGTTGGTATCTGAGCCGGTCAAGGTGTTTTTCACTTCGACGCGCAGTTTGTTCAGGTTTCCGCCAGCAAATGCGCCATAGTTGGCGGATTTGATGAACTGCTCACCCCAAGACGAAACGCCTTTGGCCTCTGGCTGTGCAGTGGCCTTTTGTTCCATTTCGGTCAAGCGGTCAGCCAGTTCACGCTGCTGTATGCCGATTGCATCCAATGCGGCCTTGGTGTCGGCAGAAATCTTGCCAACGGTTTGTGCTTCGCCGTCTGCTTTGTCAGAGAAGTGTTTGAGTTTTGCCTCGATACCATCGAGGGCTTTCAAGATTGCGTCAGACATGGTGTGTGCTTTCGATTTGGGAAATAAAAAAGCCACCCGAAGGTGGCCGATGCAGGGATTTGCGTTTTCTAAGCGCTCATCTTTTGGATTCGCTCCAAAATCAAAGCCGTTTTGTCTATCTGTGTTTCTTGCAGGGAATCACTCCCTTTCACAATCGCACGGATACGAGAAACAACCGCCGTTGCCTCCCACTTGCCCAACCCTGCATCACGCAGCAGTCGTTCAATTTCTTTTTCGCTCTTGCACTCAGGCAAGAGGTTTTCAAAGTCGATACTTTTGACGGTGCTTAGGTCGATTCGTGCAGCGCCGTCAGCGGGGAAAACAACCGGGCTTATTTCTGCAAGGGTTGACCACTTGCGAATAACACGGCGACCGTCTTTCTCGTCGTAGTCGCCTTTTTTGAGAAAGCCGCCGATGCTCAGTCCGTCAAGGGTGCCGTGCTTCATGGCCGCGCGGACGTCGTTTGACACAGTCAGGCCAGGGGTCAATTCACCCTTCACATAAAGACCGTCTCTGTCCTCGTGGCATTCGATCCACTTACCAACAGGCATATCCCATTGATGGTTAAAAAACATCTTCGGGGCGGCAGCCTTCAGCGTCTCAGAAAAAGCGCCCTTTAGGATCGTGTCCCCGTATGAATCAACGCCGTCCCACTTGGAGGCGTACCCTTCAAAGGTGCCGCTGTCGCCCTGCATCTTTAGTTCAACATCGTCAAACTTCAATGTCTTTTGAATAAGCATGGTTTTTGTCCTATTGCGCGATGTTCGCGCCTGTGCCGCCTGATGCTGCGACCGTGCCAAGCATTGCAAGCGGCATTAGATTGCTTTGCGCTGTAAGCGCATCAGCTCCAGCAACAGGTGGCAAGTTTTCAAGCTGACGGCATTCGTTGCGTGTCATGACCCCGTTTTGCACGTTCTTTGCGTACAGTTCGGCCCGCTGGGTTGGGTTGCCGCGCAAAAGTGCATCAAGGGCGAATTCAGCGCTCATGTAAGAGCGTTGAGTTGCCGTCATCACGCGTTTACGGGTGGCCTGTTCAATGCTTACAAGCATCGGCCGAATAGACAGCTTGTAAAAGCCGTCCATGATCTGCTCTATACCGCTGCCCCATGTCGTTGTGTCGTTGTGGTGCACCAAAACAGGGGGGACATCAAACCAGCGGCATATTTCCGACACAGTAAAATTCCGAGTCTCCAAAAGCTGCTGCTGTTCTGGCGACATCGAAAGTTGTTCGTACTTCATCGAGGCTTCAAGCACATAGAGGCGGCTTGTTGATCCCTCGGCCATTTCAGCGAACGATTGCTTTATTTTGTCGCGCTGTTCTTTGCTTAGAACCTTGTCCAGCATGAGAACGCCGGTAGGTTTACCCCCGGTACCAAACACTTTGGAGGCGGTTCCCTGGGCCTTTGCAGCCTCATCCGTGGTACTTCTCATGAACTCAAGCTTCGATAAACCAACGGTTCCGTTGCCCAAATTCTTGAGGTGTAAAACGTTTCGCTCAGACAAAACAGCAATGTCGTTACCGAGCTGGTATTTGTAGATCATCGAGGCGTCAGACAACACCTCTACTTCGACTTGATCTGCTGGCATCGGCCACAACGCCATTGCTTCGCCGCGTCCATCTCTGTCGATCCGCGCGTATGCGTTGCCGCGCAAGTCGTGGTTGAGCATCATCGCCCGCCAAAACTCGAAAGGCGTCATCCTGCTGTTTGGGGAGTCGTGCAGCAGTGAATACAGTCGGCTATCGCGGGCTAGTTCTCTTTGCCCGTTCTTCGTTGTGTACGCAAAAAACGGAAGGCTCGCGATCGTGCTGGCTCGGCGGTCGATACAGGACCAAACGGCACTTATCTGTAGCGCGCCATCAGGCGATATGTTCCCGGAGTCAGGAACGAGCGCAATCGAAGGCACGGCATTTTGCACGCCTGTGTTTTCGGTAATTGCTCCACCGCCGAACCAACGTGACAAAAATCTAGCCACGTTCAGCCAGCAATCGAGGAGTTAATGAAATCATCAATGTCTTCCGTTCTTTGGGAAGTAACCAGCCCAGCCGCCATAACAGCAGCAACAGCTAAGTCAATCCGTCCAGATGCCTTTTCTTTTGAAAGTTTCCGGTTCTCTGCACCGTCTTGCTCAATCACTGCATTCCTCATGCACCAATCGAGAACCTTGTGCCCAGGGTGTGCAATTTCGCCATTCAGAAGCATTCGCTCAAATGTCTCGATGGCTGGGCTGAAGTCTTTGTACCCCTGACCAACAGGCTTCATTTCTGGCAAAGAGATGCCGTCATCGCTCGCAAGCGATATCAGGTCTTCGATGCGCCAGCGGTCATAGCCAACAGCAATAATCTCGAAGAAATCGCACATTGCCGACAGCTTCTGAAGCACAACGCGCTTACTGATGGCCCGGCCAGGAGTCGTATCTAGGTAACCCTCAGAAACCCAACGAATGTATGGAACGCGGTCTTTGTCAGCCTTGCGCTGTAGCTCAACATCAGGGAGCCAGGCGAACGGGACTAGCTTCCATGGCTCGCCAGCTTCTACCGGCTCAACCAGGAACACCATGCCAGTCAAGTCAGTGGTGCTTGACAAATCAAGGCCAGCAACCGCACGACGCCCGCGCAAATCTCGCCAGTCAAAATCGAGCTGCGCCCTATTCCAAACATCGCTTGAAATCCATGGGGATTCGGCGTCTGTCCACTGGCAGAAATTCAGCCTTTTAACCAGCGATTCTTTTGCTGGCATTCCCCTGGCTTCTACAACCTGTTCACGGATGTACTTGACGCCAGGCAGGTCTGCATCCTGCAAACTCGGGTTAGCTTTCGGCCAGCAAGACTCATCATTGAATGGGTCGTCACCATCATCTAGGCTGCAAACAAATGGGAAAAATGCATCATCTTGCATTTCTCCAGCAGCCACCTTCGCGCCATACTCGTGGTAGCCCCAGCATGGCCCCATTTTGTTGTGGCCTGCGTTTGTGATCATGAAGATCAAAGCTTGGCGGCGGCTCTTTGTACCGGCCCGCATCATTTCCACTACCGTGTTTGTCTTGTGCTCATGAAGCTCATCTATCAGGCCGATATGAGGTCGCGGGCCAGATTGCCCATCGTCACTGCTGATCGGTCTAAAGAATGCACCTTGTGCTGCGTAAGCAAGATTCCAGCATCGCTCACCAGTGCCACTTTTCACGAGTCTTTTTTCTAACTCGGATGATTGGTCGCGCATCGCAACGGCGTCACGGAAAAGGATCATCGCCTGATCTTTTTTCGTGGCGGCGCTGTAAATCTCGGCTCTTGGCTCGTTGTCCGCAACAAGCCCTTTCATACCAACCCCAGCAGCTAGCGGGCTCTTTCCTGAGCCCTTTGCGGTCTCCACATACGCTACCCGGAACCTACGGAAACCATCGGCACCCATCCAACCAAACAAAGAACCAACAACAAACTTTTGCCATGGGAGCAACTCAAATGGCTTGCCCTCAAAGTTGCCGCCGTTGAGTTTCAGAACGCTGCTAAAGAAGCGGATCGATTTGTTGGCTTCTTCAACGTTCCAAACAAGGCCCCTAGAAACTCCCTCTTCTATATCTTTTAAGTGCCTAGCGCATTGGTTCCTAACGTGAGGCCCGGCCACGCGCTCACCGTTTACTACAGACTTGGCGTATTCCGTTGTCGGGTCGGCTAGGCCAGGAGGTTTCTTTTTTCCCATATCACCCAAAGAACTCCGCTAAAGGGTCTTCTTCTTGGTCGTCATCTGTTGAGGCGTGCACCTTTGATCTGGCCGCTGGAGTTAATCCAAACTCAACCAGGTAGCTTTTAAACTGGGAGTCAGCAGCCCTCAGTTGCGCCACCGCGGGGTTAGCCTTTATCAGGGTCTCGCCTTGCGGTGTCGTCGTTTTGTAGGTTCTGCCGTCAGTCTCGATCAGCTTTCGGCATTCCAGAATGTCGGTGTAGCAATCGCAAAGGCGTTCAAGCGCCGCCCCGTCTGCCTCAGTCAGAACACCCATGCGGTCAAGCAGCACAGACAACCTGCCCCATGCAACCTTTCCGCTGTCTCCAAGATGCGCCGGGCATGATGGAACCTCGCGCCTAGGCTTCGGCTCACGCTTATTTATGGCGCGTTTGCCTGGATTACCCTCAACCAGCTTTAAAACGGTCGGTTTTGGGCGTCTTCCTGCCATATTTCACCTGGTGAAAAGGTATTCATTTCGCGGGGGTGCAAATGACGA
>JAURGS010000010.1 GCA_030833685.1 Rhodoferax sp.
TGTGGGATTGGTAGGCAAGCACTGGCGTCGGGCCCCGATCGACTGATTCAGTCTTGTGATCAGGTCGGCCGGCGATTGGTAGCGGGGTTCATGCCAGTTGCTGATTACATCGTTTGCGCGGCCGTGCGCGCTGCGATGGCTCTAAGCGCAGTAGGCGCTGTTTAAACGGTGCAAGCTGTCAGCCTGCGCGCTGCCGCTTGGTGCTGAGGTAATGCATCACGGTCAGGACTGCGCCGCCAGAAAGCCCGATCCAGTCGGTGTACTGACCGTAGGTGGTCGCCTGTGCGGGAATCAAGGCCAAGAGCCCCACGATGCCAAAACCCCAGCGCATCGCTTGGCTAAGGCGGGTAAAACCAAAGCCGACCAGCGCCATGGATATCCACCAAATGCCGACAACAGCCGATACCAAGGCTTGCACAATGTCTTGCGCCTGGCCGAGTAAGAGCAGCGTGGGCGAAAACACGAACAGCACCGGAACAATGTAGGCCGACCAGCCCAGTCGAACTGAGGAGATGCCCGTCTCTAGCGCATTGCTGCCAGCAATGCCTGCTGCTGCATAGGCGGCGATTGCGACGGGCGGCGTGATCATTGACATCATGCCGAAATACATCACGAACAAATGCGCTGCCTTGGGGTCAACGCCAACCTTGATCAGGGCGGGAGAGACCAGGGTCGCCAGCAGCACATAGACGCCAACCGTGGGCAGACCCATGCCCAGCACCACGCACACCAATGCAGACAGCACCAGCAGCACCAGCAGGTTGCCCCCGCCAATGCTGATGAGTGCCAATGTCAGGTTAAAGCCGAGACCGGAAATGCCCAGAACGCCAATCACGATACCCGCAGCGGCGGTGATGAGCACGATGTCCACCACCGCGAGTCCGGTCTCGCGCACGGCCGACACCAGGGTGGAGAGCTTGGGCTTGGACGCAGCTGGTGCCACCACGGCACTAAGCGCAAGCAGGCAGACGCTGGACCACAGTGCAGCCGATGCTGGCGAAAAATTGAAGGAAAACAGCAGCACGATGAGCACCACGAAGGGCAGCAAATAGAAGGCGCCACGCGCGACATCCTTGGCCGAGGGGATTAACTCACGCGGCACTGCCTTGAGGCCCAGCTTGGCGGCGTCCAGGTCAACCTGAATGAATACGGCCACGTAGTACAGCAGGGCAGGCGCCAGCGCTGCCAAGACGACTTCGCTGTACGGAATTTGCAGGAATTCGGCCATCAAAAAAGCCGACGCACCCATCACGGGGGGCATGAGCTGGCCACCGGTGGAGGCCACCGCTTCAATCGCCGCCGCATGGCGAGCCGAATAGCCACTGCGCTTGATCAATGGGATGGTGACCACGCCGGTGGCGACGACGTTGGCCACAGCACTGCCCGATATCGAGCCAAAAAGTGCCGAGGCCAGGATGGCGATCTTGGCAGCCCCGCCGCGAAATCGACCCATCAAGGTCAGTGAGAAGTCTGTGAACCAGCTTGCCGCGCCCGTTGCGGAGAGCAAGACACCAAACAGAATAAATGGCACCACGATCGATGCACCGATTTTCAAGGGCACCCCCAAAATGCCGTTGACGTCCACCGCCAGGTAGCCGGCCAGTTTTTGCCAGTCGGTGGCACGACCCTCCAGGCCTGCAGGCAGCAGATTGGCGCCGATCGCATAGAGGATGAAAATCACGACCAGACCAGCCAATACGTCCCCAGCGGCACGGCGCAAGCCGATGACGATCAGCGCAATGGTGATGCTCGATGCAATCACACCATCGAGAGGTCGCAGCAATACCAGGTCGACCAGGTGGGGGTATTGCCAGGCCAGGTAGGACACCGCCGCCAGGGCGGCAAGCGCGCATACCGAGTCAAAAACCAGTTCGAGAGGGCGTGTCCCTTGGGCGGCCCGGGGCTTGATAAAAACCAGCGCTATGGCCAGCGCGAGGATGGCAGCTGCGTACTGCTCGTCGTAGAGCTGCAGGCCAAGCGTTGAGCCAAGGCCCGCGGCCCAAGAGACCGCCAGCACCGTTAGCGCAGAGGCTAAAGCAGCACTGAGGCCCTGACGCGATACCCGCATCGACTTACTTCACCAGACCCACTTCCCGATAGAACTTCAGCGCGCCGGGGTGGTAGCTCAGCGGAGCGAAATCTTTCACCATGGACTTGGTGTCAAACAGGCGAAATGGCGGAAAGTCCTTGCCCAGGTCTTTGGCGTTTTCATACATGAGCTTGGCCACCGCATAGGCCACAGCATCGGGCGTTTTGGCGCTACCGAAAACCAGCGCGTCGTAGGCCAGGGAATTGCCGGGCTCCAGCACCCCTACATTGCCGGGTGAGGGCGTCTCGGCACGGATATAGCCAGGCTCGTAGTGTTTCTTCACAGCGACAGCGGCTTCGGGTGAGTTGGGGATCGACAGCATGCGAATGCCACCTACTGCCGCATCAACCTCGCGTGGTTTGGCCGAGCCCAGGGCAAAAAAGAACATATCGGCCTTGCCTGCTGCGAAGGCGTCAGCACCAGCGCCTACGTTCGGGATTTGAACCGGGGTCATGTCGCTTCGGGTCAGGCCCACCGTGGCGTACATGGCGTCGAGCACCGGCAGGATCACCTTCTGGCTGGTAAAGCCATCGACCGCGCGCTTGCCTTTGAGGTCTGCCAGTGATTTGATGTCTGAGTCCTTACGCACAAAAATAGCCGAGCGCAGGGGGTAGGCCACGCTGATGGCACGCAGGTCTTTATAGGGGCGGCCCTGGAAATGTTCTTTGCCTTGCACCGCCCATGACAGGTCGGCAATATTGGCCAGGCCCAGCGGAATCTCGCCGCTGTTGATCGCCGGAATAAAGACGCTTGGGCTGGCAAATGGCTGGATCGTGGTCTTGAGCTGGGCCTTCTCTGTCAAGAGCTTGGCTAAAACCTGACCCGAGCCATGGTAAATCGAGCCTGGGTTGGAAGTGGCAATCGACACCTCCTGTGCTGCAGCGCCGGCAACCATGACCGACAAGGCCACGCCGAGCGCGGCATGGCGCATAACGGAATACTTTGAAATTAAATGCAACATCGTCTTCTCCTTCGCTGGTTTGCGCGCCCAGGGCACGCGAATGAAAAAATGGTGGGTCACTATAACCCTGCACAGGGCAAAATGTGCCTCAGGTAAACCCTGAGCGTGGCCGAGTCGATGCGGCAATGCACCAAAACGCCATGAAACAGAACTCATCCCTGATCACAGCCGACAAATTGCTCGACAGCTTGCTTGCTGTGGGCATTGAGTATGTCTTTGCCAACCTGGGCACCGACCACGTTCCCATCATTGAGGCGCTGGCGCGGCGCCACCATGAGGGGAGGCCCTCCCCTGAGTTCATTCTTTGTCCCCATGAAAACATTGCGATTCACATGGCACTGGGCTATGCCAGTGCCACTGGGCGTGGTCAGGCCGTGATGGTGCATGTTGACGCCGGCACGGCCAATGCCGCCATGGGTGTTGCCAACGCTGCACGAACCCGCATTCCTGTTTTGTTGATGGCAGGCAAAGCGCCTTTTGATGTGCAGGGCGTATTGCCGGGCGGTCGCGACAACTATGTTCATTTTGTGCAAGACCCTTTCGATATTGGTAGCCTGGTGCGCCCTTACCTGAAATGGGAATATGTCTTGATGTCTGATGTGAACCTGCAAGAGGTCACCCGGCGCGCCCACAGCGTGATGCACAGTGAACCTGCTGGGCCGGCATTCATGGTGATGCCGCGCGAGGTGCTGGCCGCGCCCGTCACGCGGGAGGAGGTCACTTTTGATGCCCAGCGCTTTGGCCCTGTCGCGCTTGGAGGCCTGAGTGATGATCAAATCCGCAGCGTGGCTGATCGGCTTTGGCAAAGCGCTGACCCCGTGCTCGTCACCAGTTACCTGGGCCGCAAGCCCGAGGCGCCAGGCGTTCTGGAAAATTTTTGCGAGTGTTTCGGAGTACGTGTAGTCGAAGCCAACCCCACGCACCTGAACATCAACCGTGCCAGCGCGTGGGCGGCTGGCTTTGATGCCAGCCAGCATGTCGCTCAGGCTGATGTGATCATGCTTGTTGACACGGACGTTCCCTGGTTGCCCAAATTTGTTCAAACGCGTGGGGACGCGTTTGGTGTGCACATCGATGTGGATGCATCCAAATCCGAATTTCCGATGTGGGGTTTTGGTGCGCAGATGCGTATCCAGGCCGACACCGTGGTCAGTCTGCAGGCCTTGACGCAATATGCCCAGTCCCACGCCACGCCTGAGCAACACAGCAAGGTCGCTGGGCGCAAGGCCGCCTGGCTGGAACGTAAAAGCTTGCCCAAACCGTCAACAGCGCCTGGTCCAACGCCAAGCGCCGAGCTTGCGCTCAAGCCCGTGCTGCAGGCCTTGCATCGGCGTATGCAAGCCAAGGACGTGCTGATCAACGAGGCCATCCGCAATGCGCCCTTGGTGCTGAATGAGCTGACCCGCACCGAGCCGGGCACTTATTTCTCCAATGCCGGTGGTGGCCTGGGTGCCAGCGCTGGTTGGGCCCTGGGTGTGAAGCTGGCTGATCCGACGCGGCGGGTGGTGCAGGTGGTGGGTGATGGCAGTTTTCATTTTTGTACACCCAGCTCGTTCTTTGCCGTGGCTCGAGACCATGGCCTGCCGGTTCTGACAGTTGTGCTCAACAACGGCGGTTGGCAAGCCGTGAAAGAGGCGGTGTTGCGGATGTACCCCAATGGCGAAGCGGCTGACGGGGGTGTGTTTCAGGCCAATCTGCGCAGCCATGAGACCCGCTTTGGACTGATCGCAGAGGCCTTTGGTGCCAAAGGTTTTGAAATCGCCTCGGTGGATGTGATTGAGACTGTACTCACTGCAGCCTTTGAAGTGCTGGACTCAGGTTGTTCAGTACTGATCGATGTCAGGTTGACACCGGTTGAATAGCCTTGGGTGCCTGGCCTATTAACGAGACGCTGCCGGCTGCCTGGTGACAGTCACTGGCTTTGAGTCGACAGCTGGCGAAGCTGTCTACTTGGTTTCGAAATAATAGTGCTTGGTTTGCAAAAAGTCGTTGAGGCCTTCAACCCCGTGCAAACGGCCATAGCCGCTGTCACGAAAACCGCCGGTTTCCGCTTCCGCAAACAGCCGGTTGTGCGTGTTAGACCACACCGTTCCTGACCGCAACCGGGTCGCGACCCGGCGGAACTTGGTGGCATCGCTGGTCCACACGCTGGCGGCCAGTCCGTAGCGCGTAGCGTTGGCGCGTTCCACCGCCTCGTCTTCGCTGTGAAAGCGCTCAATCACCAACAAAGGTCCAAAAAGCTCTTTTTGCACAAAGTCACAGGCCAGGTCTTCCACCGCCACCAGACTGGGCTCGATGAAGGCGCCTTTGCTCAAATCGCCACCGGGAATGCGCCCGCGCAAAATCAGGTTCTGGGTTGCTGCCGCCGTGTCGAGCAGGCCATCAATGCGATCCCGGTTGCGCATGTCGATCAGGCACCCCATCTGCGATTCGGGTTTGTGCCCTGGGCCAACCTGCACTGCTTTTAGCGCCTCACTCAGTTGTTTGCAAAAGCCTTGGTAGACGCTGTCTTGCACCAGCACACGGGCGATGGCTGTGCACTGCTGACCGGCCATCACCATGGCGCCTGTAACCACGCCAGGCACAGTGGCGGCGAGGTTCGCATCGGCAAAAACGACAGCGGGCGCCTTACCCCCAAGTTCAAGCGACAAGCGCTTGAGCGTGGGTGCGGTGCTCTGTGCAATGACTTTGCCCACACCTGAGGAGCCGGTGAAGCTCAGCACCTCAAGCTCTGGGGCGCGGCAGAGGTATTCGGCCACCTCGCTGCCCGACTCGATGACCGAATTGATCACGCCCTTGGGAACACGTTGGTCCTCCGTGATGCATTCAAGCACCATGTTGTTGACCAGTGCAGTTTGGTGAGCTGGCTTGATCACCACGGTGCAGCCTGCAGCCAGCGCTGGGGCCAGGGACCGCACCAGCAACGTCACTGGCGCGTTCCAGGGCAAGATGATGGCGCATACGCCAGCGGCTTCGCGCTCCATGGACGAATAACAGCCAGGCTCGATTTCCAGCACATGGCCGGCCAGGTTACGCGCCAGGCCCGCGTAGTAGCGCAGCTCACTGATACCCGCGCCAATCTCGCCCAAGGCCTCACGGCGTAGCTTGCCATTGAGCGTCACCAACCAGTCGGCGATCTCCTCGCGCCTGGCTTCCAGCTTGCTTGCAAAATCCAGCAGGACCTGCGCACGCAGACGCGGGTTGCGCGTCCAGCCCGGATTTTCAAACGCCTTGCTGGCTGCCGCTACTGCGGCCTGAGCCTCGTGAACAGTGCCATGGGCGAAATGGGCTGCCACCTCTGAGGTCGCCGGGTTGATCGAAGGCCCAAGATTATTCTGGCCGTCCACGCTGGTGATCCACTGGCCGTTGATGTAATGCTTCGCAGTATTCATAAGGTCCTCAATCAAAGGTAAGCGTCTTGGAATGGTCGGCCTCGGGCTCTGGCATATGGAGACAGCGTTACCGACGCAATCTGGGCGACGAGGCGGATTATGCGGTGTTCATCTTTTTCGAAACCTAAGCTGACCACTTCCGAATTGAATTGCGTTCTTACTTGTCTCGGCTTGGGGACAAAGGGTGTCTGGACCCCAAGGGATGCGACAACACTGTGACTCGACTGGATGGTCGTTCATACGCTGCATTGCCCCACTAGAATCGCTCGGCACATCAATTAACCATAAGGAGACCCTGTCATGTTTAGAAAAAAATTTCTTGCTGCAGCTGGCGTGTTGGCATTCGCCGCCGTATCGGTGTCGACCGCGACTCTGGCGGAAACCCGTGTCACATTGAAATCGGCCAAGTCCACCTCATCGTATTACCTGATGACGGTGCAGCTGGCTGAGGCGATCAAGGCTGCTGATAAATCTTACGTGCCCACCGTTGAGGAAAGCCAAGGCTCAGTGCAAAACGTCAAGGAGTCCAAGGTTCGCAGCGGCAATTTTATTTTCACGACACCTCCGAGCTTGCTGGCTAGCGCTCGTCAAGGTAAAAAACCTTTTGACGATGGCGCTTTTGACAACGCGCGGACTTTGTTTGTCATGCCTTTCGTGACTGTGCACCTGGTTGCCCGTGCCGATGCGGGCATCAACTCGATTGCTGACCTGGCAGGAAAGACGATGATTCCTGGTGGCAAGGGGTCTTTTTGCGGCACCGCAACTGAAAAGATTTTGGCGGCATTTGACCTGACCAACAAAGTCAAGACGGTGGAGGTGGAGCTCAGTGCTGCCGGACCTGCGATGCGTAACGGCAAGGTTGACGCGTTTGCCACGTGTTCTTCGCATCCCACGCCGCAACTTGTCGAACTGGCCACCACAACACCGATCAAGGTGTTGTCCCTGAGCGAAGCCGAGCGCGCCAAGGTGCTCGCGCTGGATGCCTCTTCGGGGCCTTTGACGATTGCTGCCAACACCTACAAGGGGCAAGACAAGCCAGTTAACACTGTTGGTCTTCCGGTTGGCGCCTACGCAACGACAAGCATGAGTGATGACGCTGCCTATTTCGTGACCAAGACATTTTGGGAAGGAAAGGCGAAGCTGGCCGAAAAAAGTCCCTGGTGGAATGGCGTGCAGACAGACATGGTCAAGCTCCTGGGCGCCGAGGTACACCCCGGTGCGATGCGTTACTACAAGGAAAAGGGTATCGCCGTCAAATGATTTGACCGCTTTAGCCGCCAGGCCGGGTCACTGGCCTGGTGGCTGACGCGAGGCAGATGGCCGATTCGAATCACGCCGATAGCTTTGCTGATCAGATCGCCCGTGGATCGGTAGTATCCCGGCCTGCGCTGGTCCTCACCGTGTTTGGCGCGCTTACGGTTGGTTTTCATCTCTACCTCGTTTTTTCGGGGCTGATCCCTAACCTGATCACAAGGCCAGTGCACTTCATGCTGGCCCTGCCTTGGATTTTTGTTTTCGCCCCTTGTCGCTCGCCAGGGGCCAGGACTCTTGGCTGGTTTTTGGCGTTGGCCGGCGGCGCCTGTGCAAGCTATGTGGCGATTCAAAGTGACGCCTTGTCCGATCAGTACGGTATTTTGAAAGGCACCCAACAGATGGTGGTGGGCACTGTTCTGGTGTTGGTTGCGCTGGAGATGGCCCGACGAGCGATCAACGCTGTGCTGCCGACGATCACGCTGGTCGTGTTGGCCTACGGCATGTTCGGGCATCATATTCCGGGTTTATTCGGTCACGATCCTTTTGCCTTTGACTCCTTTTTGGGTGACCTGGTGATCAGTGAAAGTGGTTTGTGGTCTGAGCTCACAGGCTTATCGGCCGACACGATAGCCCCGTTTCTGATTCTGGGAGCGTTCATTTCTGCTGGTGCTGCGGGTTCAGGCTTCATGTCTTTGGCCACCCAAATTGCTGGGCGTTTTCGGGCTGGTGCGGCTAAAGTGGCGGTCTTGTCCAGCGCTATGTACGGGACAATTTCTGGCTCCGCGTCGGCTAATACGGCTTCGACTGGTGTGGTGACGATACCGGCAATGAAGCGCATGGGGTATCCGGCCAGTTTGGCTGCGGCCACCGAGGCAGTGGCATCCACCGGTGGGCAGATCATGCCGCCGCTCATGGGAGCGGGTATCTTTGTCATGGCCGAGCTACTGGCTTTGCCCTACACCACGATCATGGTGGCCGCTACGCCGGTTGCTGTTTTGTTTTTCGTGACGACCTGGGTAGGGGTGCACCAGTACGCCATCAAGTACAACTTGAAAGGTATGTCGGCCGACCAGATGCCAGGATGGAGGCGTGTGCTTCGAACCCTGCCATTTTTTGCAGTTCCGTTTTTGATTCTGATTTTTGTGCTGGGTTGGACGGGGTATACCCCCCAGTACGCAGCGCTGTTTGCAACGGGTGCGATGGTGCTGCTGCTAGCCTTTGATGCCGCTGGAGGCGCTGACCTGTCGGGATGGTGGGTACGTTTGCAGCACGCGATGGTAGACGCCAGTCGCCAGATCGCAACCGTTGCGGCGATTTTGATTTGTGCAGGCCTGATCACTGGGGTATTTCACAAGACAGGTGTCGGCGTCAAGATCACGTCGTTGATCCTGTCGGCTTCCGACGGAAACCTTTGGCTTGGTTTGGCGTTGACCGGACTGGCCAGCCTGTTGCTTGGTATGGAGTTACCCACCACAGCCGCCTACGTGATCTGCATTGCAGTTGCCGGAGACGCTCTGCAGTCGATGGGGGTCACGCCGCTGTACGCGCACCTGTTTGTGTTCTGGTATGCCTTGTTGTGCACGATCACGCCGCCTGTGTGCGGCAACGTATTTATTGCAGCTGGCATTGCCCAAACACCTTGGCTCCCAGTGGCTGGAAGGTCCATGCTCCTGGGTATCGGGCTATTCATATTGCCGATGGGCTTCATCGCCAACCCATGGCTCTTGAAAGTCGCCTCTGAGCCCGTGTTGGCTATCGGCGCCATGTTTAAGGTGGGCTTAGGCGTCTGGCTGATTTCGGCTGGACTGATTCGGCCCATGCGTTCGCCGGTGCTGCGCGTATTTTTACTTGTCGCTGGAATGGCACTTATCTTTTTTGACGCCTACGGCTGGAATGATTCAGCGCTTTCAGCTTCATTCAAGTTTTAGTCGGCTTTTGAGTGGGCATGGCCGTCAACCTGTTTGCCCGTTAGGCCATAAAGTCAGTCCTCATCAGGTGACTGTCACTCAGAAGCTGTCGGGTCTTGAGACCGATTTGCTTTCGCTACAACACACGGACATGCTGAGGTTATATGCAACAAGACCTTAACCCATTCTTTGGCCCCGAGCAGACTGCTGCAGCATTGCCTTACGACAAATTGGCGCAAAGCGTCCGCGAGGTTTTGCTCGATCCCACAGTCGTGGTCCCCTCCCGCCTGGTTCAGCCTTTGGCCAGTGGGGCAAGTTTTTTCGTCATGCCCGCAATGGACTCGCGCTTGGCAATAGCCAAGCTGATCACTTTTGTTGCCGCCAACCCGTCACGGGGACTACCAGCGATTCAAGGTGATGTGGTGGTGTTTGATGCACAAAACGGCCGCCGCCTGCAAATTTTGCATGGCCCGACCGTCACCGCCCGGCGAACAGCTGCCGTGTCACTGCTGGCGGCGCAGACGCTGGCGCCTGCCAGGTCTGGGCGCTTGTTGATTGTGGGGGCCGGGGTCCAGGGTCGGGTGCACTTGGAAGCGTTTGTCCAGGGGCTGGAGGTTAAGGAGGTGCTGGTGGCTTCGCGTTCGCAGGCCAGCGCTGATGCGTTGGTAGCGCATGCGCGTAGCCTGGGCGTGCGCGCTGAGCGAAGCGATAACCCTGATGCGGCCATGGCCGATTGCCAATGGGTGGTGAGCGCCACCAGCGCGCAGGAGGTGGCCTTAAAGGGCATTCCCCGAGATGACGCCTTTGTTTGCGCCGTGGGTGCGTTCAAGCCCAGTATGGTGGAGTGGCACCCGGTGGTCTGTCGCCACATGGCGCAACGCGGGCTGGTGGTGGTCGACAGCCGTGACGCTGACCACGAGGCCGGAGATTTACTTCAGGCTGGACTGAAGGTCTCCAAATTTGCGTCGCTCTCCGACGTGATCAATCAAGAGGCCGCTAATCCCGCTTTGCAAACTGCGCAACGCCCCGTTTTTTTTAAGAGCTGTGGGTGGGCTGGTTGGGACCTGGCTGCCGCGCGCTGCAGCCTGCAAAACAGCAGCACAAACCGCTAGCGTCGCTGAGAGGCCGCACTTAAAACGGCAAGAGCGGCAGATGCCAGGCGCGAGGCCAGGGAGTCTGCGCGCGAGGTGATGACGATCGGTACCACAGCACCGAGTACCACGCCCGCGCAATCACCACCACCCACATAGTTGAAGCTTTTGTAGAGCATATTGCCGGCGTTCAGATCGGGCATCAGCAGCAGGTCCGCGTTGCCGGGTACGGGAGAGTTGATTTTTTTGGTTCGGGCGGCTTCACCGGAGAACGCGTTGTCAAAGCCAAACGGTCCTTCCACCACACAGTGAGCCCAGTGGCCCGTGCGCGCCATCTCAACCAGGGCCTGCGCGTCGACGGTTGCTGGAATTGCAGGGTTAATGGTTTCGACAGCCGCAACAATGCCAACGTGGGGCCGCTCGATGCCTAAAGCGTCGAGCAGTTCAATGGCGTTGCTCAGGATGTCTCGCTTGGTGGTCAGGTTGGGTGCGATGTTGACCACGCAGTCGGCCAAGGTCAGCAGCTTGTGGTAGCGCGGCAGATCGAACACAAAAGCGTGGCTGATGCGCCTTGTGCCGCGCAGACCGTCGACTTTGTCGACGACCGCGCTCATCAACTCATCGGTGTGCAAAGAGCCCTTCATCAGGGCCCGCGCGCCCCCCGCGCGCACCAACTGGGTTGCCATTTGCGCAGCCTGTCTGGGGTCGTCGCGGGTGTCGATGATTTCAAAATTGGGCAGCGCAATGGCTGCATCCTGCGCGGCGCGCTCGATACCGGACTTCGGCCCGATCAAGACCGGGCGGGCGACACCGCTTGAGGCAATCTGAACGGCAGCGCCAAGCGCCAAGGCATCGCAGGGGTAGACCAAACCAATGGCTGGTGGGTCCCCTGCGGCATGCGTGCGCGCTTGCTGCACCAGGGCATCGAGCCGAGGGTGCGATGACGTCACCTGGGGTGCTCCCGCAAGCGGTGGCAAAGAACGTGCGTCGCTGTGCAAGGACAACTCTCTTAGACGTAGTCTTTGTACTTGTCCAAAAAGCGCACGGGTTTGCTCAAGGCGTCGCGGCGGAAGGGGTCACCCAGCTCACGTGTGCACATGATTTCGATGACACAGGTTTTGCCCTGGTTCATCTGCATATCGATGGCTTTCTTCAGCGTTGGCCCGACGTCTTCGAGCCTATCGACCACCAGGCCTTCGGCGCCCATGGCTTGGGCGATGCCAGCAAAGCTCTCGCTCTCCAGCTCGCCAGCGACGAAGCGGCGGTTGTAGAAGTCGACCTGGTTTTTCTTCTCGGCGCCCCACTGGCGGTTGTGAAAGACTACCGCGGTCACTGGAATGTTGTGCCGTACCGCGGTCATGACTTCAACCATGCTCATGGCCCAGGCGCCGTCGCCGGCGTAGGCAACGGCCGGTCGATCGGGCGCAGCCAGCTTGGCGCCAATGATGGTAGGCAGGGCGTAGCCGCAGTTGCCATAGGTCATCGGGGCAAAAAAGCTGCGCGGCTCCTCAAAGCGCAGGTAGCTGTTGGCCACCGAGTTGATGTTGCCAATGTCGGTTGAGACCATGACGCGTGCCGGCATGGCTTTTTCCAGCTCGCGCAGAACCTGGCGCGGATGCAGGTAGTCGCCACCATTAAAGGTTTTTTCTTTGGCGTTTTCCTCGATCATGTCCAGGCTGTATGGATCGCGTTCGTGCGTCCAGCCATCCAACTCGGCTTCCCAGGCGTCTTTCTCCGCTTTGATTTTGGCGGCGCGTTCGGCCTTCGTGGCGTCGCACGCCAGTGTGCGGCTGCTCAAACGTCGCGACAGGTCGGCTGCGGTGGCTTTGGCGTCGCCACAAATGCCGACAGTGATTTTCTTGACCAGGCCCAGGTTGGTGTGATCGGCCTCAACCTGGATGATTTTGGCGTTCTTGGGCCAATAGTCCATGCCATGCTGCGGCAGCGTGCCAAACGGGCCCATGCGTGAGCCCAACGCGATCACGACGTCGGCCTGCGAGATCAGTTTCATCGCGGCTTTTGAGCCTTGGTAGCCCAGCGGGCCGCACCACAGCGGGTGGCTGGCCGGGAACGAATCGTTGCGCAGATAACCGTTGACCACCGGTGCGCCCAGGCGTTCAGCCAGCAGCTTGCATTCTTCGACGGCGTTGCCAATCACCACGCCACCGCCCGACAGAATCACCGGGAATTTGGCTGTGGCCAGCAGGTCGGCGGCGGCAGCCAGGGTTTCCTCGCCGCCAGGGCCGCGCTCAACGCGCATCGGCTTGGGAATTTCGCACTCGATTTCGCCGTAAAAGTAATCGCGCGGGATATTGAGTTGCGTCGGGCCACATTCTGACAAGGCGCGGTCAAAACAGCGGCCCGTGAATTCGGCCATGCGCTTGGGGTGCGCTACGTGGCCTTGGTATTTGACGAATTCCTGGAACATGGGCAGCTGGTTGGCTTCCTGGAAGCCGCCCAGGCCGATACCGGTGGTGCCGGTCTCCGGAGTTACGATGACCACGGGGCTGTGCGCCCAGTAAGCGGCAGCAATCGCGGTCACGCAGTTACTGATGCCAGGGCCGTTTTGGCCAATCACCACGCCATGGCGGCCGCTGACGCGGGCGTAGCCGTCGGCCATGTGCGCTGCGCCTTGCTCGTGCACCACGGGGATCAGGTTGATGCCAGCCGGGGCGAAGATGTCCATCGCGTCCATGAAGGCTGAACCCATGATGCCGAAAATTTCCTTCACGCCTTGGGCCACCAAGGTTTCGACAAACGCCTCTGAAGGCGTCATTTTTTGGACACCGGAAACCACGGTGCGTTGATCAGGCTTGGCTGTTGGGCTCATTGAATTGCTCCGGAATGCTTGAAACAAGGGCGCCACGCGGCCGCCCCAGCGGTTGAAAAGGAAGCGAACTATAGCCCATGGACGAGAAAAAATCAAAAATATCTTAAAAAATGAGACAATATTTGTTAAAAAATGGAATTTAATTGTTTTTTTTGAGTGCTTCTGCCCGAACCTAAGCCGGCCTTTGAAAGAGATGTGTTGTGACTGAAATCAGTGGAGATACGCCCACCATGCGGCTTTTTGCCTTGCTCGAGGTCATTGCCAGCCGCGACCAGTCTTTCTCGCTGCAGGATCTTGTGGATGAGACTGGCCTGCCCAAGCCCACCTTGCACCGCATGCTGCAGCAACTGGAGGGCGAGCGACTGGTGCAACGCGACGTGGATGGCAGGCGTTACGGCACCGCGGTACGGCTGCGTCGCTTTGCTGAAAACCTGCTGCTCAACAATATTCGGCACGGCGCGCAGCATGCCGTATTGCGTGCGCTGGTGGAGGAAATCGGCGAGTCCTGCAACCTCACGATCTTGTCGGGCAGTGAGGTGGTCTATTTGGACCGCGTGGAGACTGAAGCGCCGTTGCGTTTTTACTTGCGTGCAGGTTCTCGGGTGCCCGTGCATTGTTCAGCCAGTGGCAAGTTGTTTTTGTCCCAGATGACGCCGGCGCAACGCCGCCGACTTCTGGCACACACGCCGCTTGAGGCTTACACCGCCAACACGCTGACGGATTTAGATGCCATCGAGAATGAAATCAAGCAGATTCGCCGCGAAGGTTTCGCCATGGATCGCGAAGAGTTTTTGCCAGGCTTGTTGTGTGTGGCGGTGCTCGTGCCGCGTGAGGGCGGGGCGTCCAATCTGTGTGTGGCGCTGCAGGCACCCACCATGCGATTGAACGCCCAGCGTGCCCAGGCCTTGCTGCCTGCTCTGCAGCGCGCGGCGCTCTCGCTTAGCCGCATTGACGCCGATGACGCCAATTCCGCACCTGCGCCGCTTAAGACCTGATGAGACCTTTGACTGGAAATCCTATGAACCTGCAAGACACACAACCAACCGAACTGATCAGCGTGCGCGAGGTCTTCGGCATTGACTCGGAGATGCGCGTGCGTGCGTTCGCTCAGCGCGATGAGCACGTGCCAGACATTGACGAGGCTTACCGCTTTAATCCCGAGGTCACCTTGGCGCTGCTGGCGGGTTTTTCTCAAAACCGACGGGTGCTGGTACAGGGGCTGCACGGCACGGGCAAGTCCACACACATTGAGCAAGTCGCTGCCCGATTGAACTGGCCTTGCGTGCGGGTGAATCTGGATGGCCACATCAGCCGACTCGATTTGATCGGCCGCGACGCGGTGGTGCTGCGAGACGGCCAACAGGTCACCGAGTTTCAAGAAGGCATCGTGCCGTGGTCCTTACAAAGGCCGGTGGCGCTGGTGTTTGATGAATACGACGCGGGCCGCGCCGACGTGATGTTTGTGATTCAACGTATTCTGGAAAAAGAAGGCAAGCTCACCCTGCTTGACCAGAACCGGGTGATCAGTCCGCATCCGGCATTTCGACTTTTTGCCACCTCCAACACAATCGGGCAGGGTAATCTCTCGGGCCTGTACCACGGCACACAGCTGCTCAACCATGCGCAGATTGACCGCTGGAACATCGTGGCAACACTGAACTTTCCGCCGCGCGAAGAAGAGATGGCCATCGTGCTGGCCCGTGTGCCCTCTAAAGCCAATCCAAACGACCGTGCCCTCATCGGGTCCATGGTGGCGGTGGCACAGCTCACGCGCAATGGTTTCGAAGCCGGTGACCTGTCGACCCTGATGTCACCGCGCACCGTGATCACCTGGGCAGAAAACTGCGACATCTTTCATGACCCAGCGCTGGCTTTTCGGCTTTCGTTCTTGAACAAATGTGACGAGGTGGAGCGCCCGATCGTGGCGGAGTATTACCAACGCTGCTTTGGTGTTGAGCTCTCGGAGTCCTGGCTGCGCACCAGCGCGCCGGCATGAGCCCTTCGGCGCAGCAGCTGGCGCGTCACCAGCAAGTCAACGAAGAGCTGTGCGCGGCCTCGCTGCGCGCGCTCACGGGTGAGCGCCGCTTGCACTACGCCGGGCGCCGCATCTACCAGGGTGGCAAGAACTTGCCCATTCACGCCCCGCATTTGCGCCAGGCCCCAGACAACTTTGATTTTGTGTTGACGCGCGCCGCAGCCGATGGTGTGGCCATGCGTGTACTTTTCGGTGACGCGCAGCTGCACCGCGATTTGTGTCCCAGCGAGCCTGTTGAGCGTTTGATGTTTGAGTGGCTTGAACAGTTGCGGGTGGAGAGTTTGGTTGACCCCAACATGCTGGGTGTGCAGGCTAATCTGCACAGTCGATTTCTGGCGTGGTCGCGCGACTTCTACCGTATGGGCCACACCAAGAGCCGGCACGGCATGCTGCTGTACACGGCCGCCCAGATGTGCTGGTCGCGCTTGATGAGCAAGCCCGTGCTGGAAGAGACCGAGGACTACATCGAGGGAACCCGCGGGACCTTGGCGCCTTTGCTGGGACACTGTCTGACGGGCCTGCGCCGCCATCGCCATGACCAAGCTTTGTTCGCCAATCATGCGCGTGAGTTGGGGCGCTTGCTGGCGCAGCGCATGCAGCAGGACTTCGCTGCAGCCGACGATGATGAGGACAAGTCGGACGCGAGTGCGAACAAAGTTGGCATTAATGACTTGCTGGAGTTTGAGGAGGCCAGCGACGAGCCAGACACCGCTGCCATGGCTGCTAGTGGTGTGAGCAAGGTTTGGGAGCAGGCACGTCAGCAGTACAAGGTCTTCACCGCCCGCTATGACCTGGAGCGTCAAGCTGCAGATCTGGTTCGGGCCGAGCAGCTGCGCGCCGATCGCGAGCGGCTGGACCAGCTGGTCAGTGCCAGAGGCATTCATGTGTTCAAGTTGGCACGCGCATTGATGGCTGTGTTGGCGCAGCCCGCGCGTGATGACTGGCATTTTGGCCAGGAGCAAGGGCGTATCGATGGGGCGCGGCTTGGGCAGTTGGTCAGCTCGCCCACAGAGCGGCGTTTATTCAAGGCTGAGCGTTTTAAGCCGCATGCCGATTGCTTGGTGACTTTTCTGCTGGATTGTTCGGGATCCATGAAGGCACACATCGAGCCGCTGGCCACTGTGGTCGACATCATGCTGCGCGCTTTGGACATGGCAGGCGTGGCCACTGAGCTCCTGGGCTTTACCACGGGCGCGTGGCAAGGAGGGCGTGCCATGAAGGACTGGCGCAAACAAGGGCAGCCCAGCCACCCGGGGCGACTCAATGAGGTGCAGCATCTGGTTTTCAAACAGGCGCATCAAAGTTGGCGGCGCTCGCGCCGTGACATCGCGGCGCTGTTCAAGCTTGACATGTACCGCGAAGGCATTGATGGCGAGGCTGTGGATTGGGCTTGTGAGAGAAGCCTGTCGCATGATTGCGAGCGACGTATGCTCATCGTGGTGTCTGATGGCTGTCCGGCTGATGGGGCGACCGCTTTGGCCAATGACGCCTTCTACCTGGACAATCATCTCAAGTCAGTGGTAGCGCGCCGGGAACAGCAAGGGCAGGTCGAGGTCATGGGCTTAGGGGTTGGGCTGGATTTGAGCCCGTTTTACCGACGCTGTTTGGCAACCGATTTGACGCGGCCAATTGATAACGAATTGTTTGCCGAGATCGTGCAGCTGTTGGGCGGGCGTCATCACCGTTGAAATCAAATTTTGAAAAGGCAGGAGAGCATCAATGAGTAAAAAACGAGTGGTCACCCAGTTTGGCATGGGTACCTCCATACGCAGCCGAAACTACACGGCAGCTGCTGAGCGCGCGATACGTGATGCGCTGTGGCACAACTCGCTCAATGTGGCAGAGGCGTTTAACTTTCCCCGTGAGGCGATGCTGATTGATGTGGATGTGGCAGTGCAGGCGCCAGATCAGGTGGACCCATCCGTATTGCTCAAGGTGTTTCCCTACGGCCAGCCGACGGTACGTGTCGTCAAGGGCGGTCTGGATATTCCTAAGCCGGGGTCTGATGCGGTGACGGTGATTGCGCACGCTGCAGTCAAGGTGTCATTTGATATGGAGCGCACAAATGGCTGAGCGGCGAATTATTCTGGAAATGGGTACGGGCAACGACCTGTACGGCGAGGACTACACCAAGGCCGCTTGCCGGGCAGTGCAGGATGCCTTGCACCACTCTTCGATCGTGCTGTTCAAGTCTTTGGGCTACGACCATCGAGACATGCGGGTTCAGGTGACCATTGGCGTGCAAAAACCCGAAGCAGTCGACTTGGCGGTGGTCAGCGCAGAGTTGCCCCGCGGCGTGGCACACGTTCGGGCTGTGTTTGGTGGGCTCAATGTTCAAGACCCGGAGCAGGACACGATACATGTGATTGCCACCGCCGCGGTTGAAGCCTTTTTACCCATTGAATCAAAGGATTGGCGCTTAAGCGCCGCCAGCTGAGCGAATTGCCCAGGGCTTGCCCTGGGGTCAGCCCGGCATGGGCGCGCTGTAACACGTCGTAACAGATTGGCGCTTTTATCCTGTAGCTCGCGCGCCGAGGTGGTGCGCCGCTGGGTCAGCGCCCGGCATTCAATTGAAGTCGGATGTGATCCTTGCATCTGGCGTGCGCGCTCGGCGCTCCGGGGTAGAAGCAGCCGAGCCTAGCTGCGCGCAAGCCCGTTGGGGCCATTTGACAAGGGCTCGAAAACATGTTCATAATGTCAAATATCAGAATTAATTTCCAAATATTGGAATGAACACTACCTTAGTCAAAGGCGTCAGCGTGTTGGAGCATCTGCTCCAGGCCGGGCCTTCGGCTTCGCTCACCGAGTTAGCGCGTCGCACGGGCTTGCTGCCCAGTAACGTGCACCGCACGCTGCAGACCTGGGTCCACCTGGGATTTGTCAAGCAAGAGCCCGTCACCGGCTTGTACCAGTGCACCTATAAATTGTTCGAGTGGGGTAGCCGTGTGGCAGACCAGCAGGATTTGCGCAACCTGGCCCGTCCCCACCTGGTTCAATTGGCCCAGCAAACCCAAGAGACGATTCACTTGTCCGTGCTCGATGGCTTGGAGGTGATTTATCTGGACAAGATCGACAGCCCACAACCGGTGCGTGCGTATTCCCAGCTCGGCGGGCGCGCACCCGCGCACTGTGTGGCCACGGGCAAGGTCTTGCTCGCCTTCGGGCCGCAGATCGTTCGCCAATCGCTGCCGCCCAAGCTGACGCGTCACAGCCCCAACACATTGGTAGATAAAACTAAGCTGCTCGCAGAGCTGGAAGCATGCCGACAAAAAGGTTATGCGCTAAATAGCGAAGAGTGGCGCGAGGGCGTCTCAGGCTTAGGCGCGCCGGTGATTGGGCGCTTTGGCTACGCGGTGGCGGCTGTAGGCTTGTCAGCACCGACCAACCGCCTGTCTGCAAAAAAACAGGTGATTTTGGCGCGCAATCTGGTCGACGCTGCCAGTGCTATTTCCAGGCAAATTGCTGGGCTTCAAATGGAGCCGGGCTCGTGAGCACCTCGCACAATACCAGTGCATTCTTTTAACTAACCAAAGGAGACTGACATGAAAAAGAACCCAACACGCCGTGGTATCTGGCTGGCCGGCGCACTCGCGGTAGGGCTTTTGCTCCCGACGCTGAATGCGCAGGCGCAGGACAAGTTCCCATCGCGCCCGATTGAAGTGGTGGTGACGTTTGGCCCCGGTGGCGGTGCTGACGCCATGGGACGCAAGATGTCGCAGCTTCTGGAAAAAGAGCTCAAAGTACCACTGCCCGTCTCCAACGTGGCAGGGGCTTCTGGCAATGCCGGTTTGACCAAGGTACTCACTGCTGCGCCCGACGGCTACACCGTGGGTACCATGATCGCATTAACGGTATCGGCCTGGGCCTCTGGCGTGGGTAACTCCAAGCCCAGCGATTTCACAATTTTGGCGGTCACGCAGGATTCGCCCTCGATGATGTTCGTGCCCAAGGATTCGCCTTTCAAGACCTTCAAGGACATGCTGGACTTTGCCAAGGCCAATCCGGGCAAACTCAAAGTGGCAACCTCGGGTTACGGCACACAGGACGACATCACGTTGAAATACCTGGGCTCCAAAGGCTACAAGATGACCAACGTGCCGTTTGCCAAGCCTGCTGAGCGCTACGCTTCGCCTATTGGCCGCCATACCGATGCGATTTACGAAGAACCCGGTGACGTGGCGCCGTTTTTGCAGGCCGGTCAATTGCGCGCGCTGGTGGTGTTTGACGATGAGCGCCACCGCGCGTTCAAGGACACTCCTACCTCTAAAGAGTTGGGCTTTCAGATCAGCGACCTGCCTAACTTTCGAACCTTGGCTGTGAACGCCAAGACCCCGCCCGAGGTGGTGAACCGCCTGGCGGAGGCTGTCAACAAAGCGCTGGATACACCCGAGTGGAAGGCGTTTTGCGATCAGACCTACACCTGCGCTTCGCGTAAGTTCACCCCAGCCGAAGCCCAGACCTACGTAGGCGCCTTTCAGGAGACGGTCAAGGGTTATCTGAAGAACCTGAAATGACGCAGCGCTCGCGCGCCACGCTGTGGCGCGCAGTCGCAGTGCCCTTGCTTTTTTTTGTTGGGGCCCTGCTGCTGACGCGCTTTGTCGCTGACGACCTGGAGCAGGCGCGGGCTATGGCCCGCGGCATTGCGGGTCCGGCCACCTGGCCAACCTTCATGCTTTACGGCGTGGCCGTTTTTGCATTGGGCTGGACGATGGATTCACTGCGTCAATCGCTTCGGTCTGTTGAAGACGGCGGCTTGCAACACAAGCTGCCCGACACGTCGGCCAAGGGCGCACGGGTCTGGCTGGGCATTGTGCTGGTGCTGGCCTACGGTTTTTCCTTGGCCTGGCTTGGGTTTGCGCTGGCCACTTTCGTCTACATGATCTTGTGGCTGATGCTCGGGCGCATTTATGCCCTGCGCATTCTGGTGCCAGTGACGGTGCTGGGCACCGCGTTGTTTCTCTACACCTTTGTGAAGCTGGCTTTGATGCCGCTGGACCGGGGACAGGGCTGGATAGGTGAATTCAGCGTTGCCCTTTATCGCCTGATGGGCATTTACTGAGCGCACTGTGGAACTCTTTGTCCAACTTTTTCACGGGCTGCTGGTGGCCCTGGAGCCCTTTAACCTGGCGATGATGCTCTCGGGCCTGGCGGTGGGGGTGATCGCCGGTGCGCTGCCTGGTATCTCATTTGTGAACGCCATGGCCATGGCTTTGCCCTTCACTTATCTGATGACGCCCCTGACTGCCATGGTTTTTCTGGGCGGGATCTACGCCGGCGGTGTTTTCGGCGGATCCATATCGGCCATTCTGATCAATATTCCCGGGACACCTGCTTCGCTGCCGAGTTGCTGGGACGGCTATCCGATGACCAAACGGGGTGAGGCTGCCAAGGCGTTGACGCTGGCGATTGCCGCATCGGCCACGGGCGGGCTGGCCAGCGCTTTGTTGCTGACCTTCGGCGCGCCACCGTTTGCCAAGCTGGCTTTGGCCTTTGATCAGCCTGAATTTTTTGCGGCGACCTTCCTGGGTTTGGTCAGCATCATCGCCATTGCCAAGGCCACGCCGTGGATCAGCTTGGTGTCGCTGTTCTGTGGCATCGTCATTGGTAGCGTGGGCGTCGACCCTCTGTACGGTTTGCCGCGTCTGACCTTTGGCGTAGGGGCTTTGCAAAACGGTATCAATTTTGTGGTGGTGATGATTGGCTTGTTTGCGCTCGGTGAGGTACTTGAGATGCTGGGCCAGGCCAAGCACAGTCAAGGCGTTACGGGCAAGGTGAAGCTAAGCATGCCCTCTTGGCGCGATCTGTGGGCGCTGAAAGGCCCTGCCGCAAGGGGCACGGCCTTGGGTTGCATGATTGGCGTGATTCCTGGCGCTGGAGCCACGGTGGGTGCGGTGATCGCCTACGGCATTGAAAAGCAGGTATCTCCTCGTGGGGCAGATTTTGGCAAAGGGGTGGAGGCGGGTTTGGTCGCGCCGGAGGCTGCCAAAAATGCCACTACCGGTGCAGCCATGATCCCCTTGCTGACTTTGGGCATTCCGGGTAGCGCGGCGACGGCGATCATGCTGGCCGCGCTGGTGCTGCATGGTGTGACACCTGGCCCGCTCTTATTTGCAACCCAGACTGACCTGGTCTACACGATTTTTGCCAGTCTGCTGCTGGCCAATTTGTGCATGATCGGTGCGGGCGCTCTGGTGGCGCGCGGTTTTGCGTCTTTGATGAAAGTGCCGCCTACTGTCTTGGGTGCCTTCATCGTCGTGCTATCGGTCGTCGGTGCATTTGGGGTGCGCAACAACATCGTGGATGTCTACATCTGCCTGTCGTTTGGCGTCATTGGCTACTTGATGAAACGCTATGAGTTTCCTAGCGCGCCGCTGGTGCTTGGTGTAATCCTGGGTCCGCTGGCTGAGCGTTATTTCATGACGTCGCTGGCCAACTATGACAACGAGCTGACCATATTTTTCACGCGCCCCATCAGTGCGACCATTTTGGGCTTTGCCAGCCTCTTTGTGATCTGGGCTCTGGTGCCTGACATGAAGGGCAAGGTGTTGCGTTTGTTTTCCAGTGCAAGTCGAAAGCGTTGAGATGTCTGAGGTAGAGCAAATAATTTCTGAGCTAATTTGCCGAGCACGTGCTGCGCAGGCTGTGGCTGACGGCTACGATCAAGAGCGCGCGGACGAGTTGGTCGCGGCTGCCGGCTGGGCCATTTTGGAGCCTGAGAGAAACCGGGAGCTGGCGCAATTGGCGGTGCAGGCCACAGGCATCGGCAACGTGGCAGACAAGATCAGCAAAAACCACCGCAAGACCTTAGGTCTCTTGAGAGACCTACAGGGCGCTCGCAGCGTGGGGGTAATTTCTGAGGACCCTGACAAAGGCCTGGTTGAAATTGCGCGGCCGGTTGGCGTGGTGTGCGCCGTCACGCCATCGACAAACCCGGCTGCCACACCTGCCAACAAAATCATCAATGCGCTCAAATGTCGCAATGCGGTTGTTGTGGCTCCTTCGCCCAAGGGCTGGAGCACAGCTGAGCGTCTGGTGCAGTTTATTCACGCCCAATTTGATCGCATTGGTGCACCGCGAAATTTGGTGCAGGTTCTTCCCCATCCGATCAGCAAGCAATCGACTGCCGAGCTCATGCGCCAGTGTGATCTGGTTGTGGCCACTGGCTCTGGCGCCAATGTGCGCGCAGCCTATGCCAGTGGCACGCCGGCCTTTGGCGTGGGCGCTGGCAATGTGGCTGGCATCGTCGACGAGAGTGCGGATATCTTGGCTGCAGCAGAGCGCATCGTGCGCTCCAAAACCTTCGACAACGCAACCAGCTGTTCGTCAGAGAACAGCATCGTGGTCGTGGCTGAAGTGCGTGAAGCTTTGCTAGCCGCCTTGGCCGAGCGTGGGGCTGTCATGCTGGACGCTGCTCAGAAGCAGCGCCTGCAGAGTTTGATGTGGCCGGATACGCACCTCTCACCTGCAGTTATTGGCCACTCTGCACAAGACATCGCCAAGCAGATGTCGCTTGAGGCAGCGCAGGGCCAAAACATCAAGGTCCTGATGGTCGAGGAAGATGCTCAGCACGGCTTTGGCCCGCAGTACCCGTTTTCGGGCGAAAAGCTCAGCCCGGTGTTGACGGTGTACACGGCCAGCGACTTTGCAGATGCCAAGCGTATTGTTCGCGCGATCTACGCACACTTGGGTGCTGGGCACTCGGTGGGCCTGCACAGCGCCAGCGATGAGCGCGCGCTTGATTTGGGGCTCTCCTTGCCCGTGGCTCGGGTGATTCACAACCAGGCGCATTGCATCGCCACGGGTGGCAGCTTTGATAACGGCTTGCCCTTTTCCTTGTCCATGGGTTGCGGCACCTGGGGTAAGAACAATTTCTCGGACAACATGAATTACCAGCACTACATGAACCGCACCCGCGTCTCGCGTCCGATTGCCCCGCGTGAGGCCAGCGAGGCCGCCATCTTCGGACGTTTTTTTGAACGCTACGGACGCGCATGAGTCAAGCGATGACCGTGGGCAAGTGGGTTGCCAGACAGGCCGCTCGGCACGGCGATCAGCTGTACGCGCTGAGCTGGCCCAGCCACCGGTCCATCAGCTACAGCGAACTGGCCTGGGACTGCCAGTTGGTGGTGAACTGTCTGCGTGCGCTGGGCTCAGCGCCAGGCGATGTGGTCAGCGTGGTCATGCCCAATGGCTTGCAGACGCTGCGCATATTACTTGGCGCGATGTCTGGTGGTTGGTGCGTCAATCCCGTGAATTTGCTGTCACAGCAAGATGCCTTGGATTACGTTTTGGATCATTCGGACTGCCGCGTGATCTTTGTCAACGCCGAGCGCGAAGCGATGGTGCGTGCGTCCGTGGCCAAAATGCAAAGGCCGGTGACCGTGGTCGTCACCGAGGCAGATGCATCAGGGCTGTCGTTTGAGCCAGACGCTGATGAACTTTACCGGGACGCGCCGGTCTCGCCCGACACCTTGGCCTTGTTGATGTACACCTCTGGCACGACTGGCAAACCTAAAGGTGTGATGTTGAGCCAAGGCAATTTGATCGCCAACGCTTTAGCGATCACTCAGGAGCATCGTTTGAGTGCAGTGGATCGGGTATTGGCTGTCTTGCCCCTGTACCACATCAACGCTTTTGTGGTCACCATGCTCACGCCTTTGGTGCATGGTGGCAGCTTGGCGATGGTGCCCAAGTTTTCGGCGGCGCGCTTTTGGGATCAGGCTGTGGACATGTCATGTACCTGGATCAACGTGGTGCCGACCATCGTGTCCTACTTGTTAGAGGGTGTTGACGCACCGCCTGCCAGTCGTCTGATTCGATTTTGTCGCTCGGCATCAGCGGCTTTGCCGCCTGAACACTTGACGGCTTTTGAGCAGCGCTTTGGCATTGGCATCATTGAGACCATGGGCCTGACGGAGACCGCAGCGCCAGCCTTTAGCAACCCGCTCGATCCGACGCGGCGCAAAGTGGGCGCCGTGGGCATGGCATCGGGTTGCGAGGCGCGCGTGCTCGACGCAGCGCTGGAGCCCGTGCCCGACGGTATGACCGGCGAAATCGTGATTCGCGGCCCTAACGTGATGACGGGCTATTACAAGAACGAGGAAGCCACCCGCGCGGCTTTCACATCGGATGGTTGGCTGCGCACCGGCGACCTGGG
>JAURGS010000110.1 GCA_030833685.1 Rhodoferax sp.
ACCCGCCCAAGCTGGATGCGACGGCCACCAAGATCGTGGGCTGATTTGGTACCTGGGCATGAACAAAAGAGCCATTTCGCCAGAAAAAGCAAGCGCTAACCGACGCTTGGCGCTCACCTTGGCCTTAATTGCCATCGTATTTTTTCTTGGCGTGATGCTTCGATTGAGCCTTTTTGGTCGTTGATACATGAAGCTTTGGTCTGAAAACACCTCCTTGAAGCTCAAGCTCAGCTTGGTCGCGCTGGGCATGTTTGGGTTCGGGTACGCGATCGTCCCCCTATACCGGGTGTTTTGCGATGTGACGGGAATCAATGTGCTTGCGCTGGGTGACCGCTTTATTGAAAGCACGGGCTCGTACAAGCCCTTGAACACCCAAGTCGATACCAGCCGTACGGTGACTGTCGAATTCGATGCCAACGCGCGTGGACCCTGGCGCTTTAAGCCTGAACAGAGCAGCCTTACAGTGCATCCCGGCGAGATGGCTACGGTGATGTATGAATTTCAGAACCTGCAGCCGCGTACCATCACAGCTCAGGCGATCCCCAGCTATGCACCTGAGCAGGCGGGACCGAATTTTCAGAAGGTTGAATGTTTCTGCTTCAAGGAGCACACGCTAGCGCCAGGCGAGAAAAAAGCCTGGCCCGTGGTCTTTGTGGTTCATCCTGACCTGTCTACCGACGTCAAGACCATCACCTTGTCGTACACCTTTTTCGAAGTCGGCGGAAAAACGCCACCGGCGCCGGTGGCGGCATTGGATGTCAAGCCTCATAGGACGATTGGGTTATGACGACTGTCCCGGCCAAGCACAGTGCGCTCTCGGGAGTTGTCGCTTTTTTGCGCACGGTACGAACTGTGGCCTGGGCGTTTTTGGGCCTACGCCGCAGCTCGGGCCATCAGGAAGACTTTCAACAGGTCAAGCCCATTCACGTGATTGTTGTCGGGATTTTGGGTGCGCTGGCTTTGGTGCTGACCCTGTTATGGATAGTTGATCGGGTGTTGGGCGCTTGAGGCCCGACAAACAAACGTTATTTGAATTTGTGTCAAAGGTAATAGAACCATGAGTACCACTTCACATCCAACCACGCCGTACTATTACGTGCCACCGCCATCGCGTCACCCGGCCATGGGCGCACTGGGTTTATTTTTTCTATTCTTAGGCGCGGCGAGCTGGATTAACGGCGCGGTTTGGGGCAAATATTCGTTCTTCTTTGGCCTGCTTTGGTTCCTGGTGGTTCTGTTTCAGTGGTTCAGGGATGCGGTCGGCGAGAGTGAAGGCGCCCAGTACAGCAAGCGCATCGATATTTCCTTTCGCTGGAGCATGGGCTGGTTTATCTTCTCGGAGGTCATGTTTTTTGGTGGCTTTTTTGGCGCGCTTTGGTGGTTGCGTGTCCATTCCGTGCCTAACCTGGGGGATGTTGAGCACGCGCTCTTGTGGCCAGAGTTCAAAGCGATTTGGCCCAGCGTTGTGGCTGGCGTCACCGCTGCCCCAGCCGGGCTGATAGAGCCATTTGAGACCATGTCGCCTTTTTGGCTGCCAACCATCAACACCGCTCTGTTGTTGACATCGGGTGTTACGCTGACCATCGCCCATCATGCGCTGGTGGCGGGCGAGCGCGGCAAGACCATCAAGTTCATGTGGCTGACGGTGGTTCTGGGCTTGGTCTTCCTGTTCGTTCAGGGCTACGAGTATGCGCACGCATACACCGGGATGAATCTGACGCTGGCATCCGGGGTATACGGCTCAACATTTTTCATGTTGACTGGGTTTCATGGCTTTCATGTGCTGGTGGGCATGTTGATGCTGCTCTTCATTACCCTGCGTCTGCAAAAAGGCCATTTCACGCCGAAACACCATTTCGGCTTTGAAGGGGCCGCGTGGTACTGGCACTTTGTTGACGTGGTCTGGTTAGGCTTGTACGTGGTGGTCTACTGGATGTGACCGGGCGTCGCCCTTGGTGGCACCAGGATAAAAACAAACGCCCGTTGGGCGTTTGTTTTTTTATGGGCGCCCTGTTGGCATGATCCAGCCCATCCACCAGGAGAACAGGATGGTGCAGAACAACAGAATCGAAAAACTCACGCGCAAGGCGAGTGAATTGGCCATGCGTTTAGCGCGTACAGCGTCATCACCGCTTTTTTTGGTCATGAACACCAGGGCTGCGACCAAGCTGCCCAGAATCGCGATGAAAGCCACGATGACGACGTATTTCATGGGGAACATTATCTCTTGAGCCCGCGCCTGCAATTCGTTTTGGTAACCCTGCTGTCGGCCAGTCTTTTTCTGCTGGGCCTGGCTTTGGGTCAATGGCAGCTTGGGCGTGCCGCACAAAAACAAGGGATCATGGATGGGCGCGCCAAAGCGTTTGACCAGCCCGTAGTCCTGAACGCGGACCTGAGCGCACAGCCGGCGACCCCCAAACTGCTCTATCGCAAAGTCCGGTTGCAGGGTAGTTGGCTTGCCGAGCAAACCTTTTACCTTGACAACCGAAAAATGGGCGGCAAGGTGGGCTTGATTGTTGTGACGCCGATTCGACTGGAGGGGCAAGACCGTGTGGTGCTGGTTCAGCGCGGTTGGATTCCCCGCAATTTCTTGGATCGCACTCAGCTTGTTGCTGTTCCCACCACGCCGGGTTTGGTAGAAATTGACGGTCAGATAACACCCTGGCCATCCAGGCTTTTGGACCTCGGTGATTCAGACGCTGGCCCGATCAGGCAAAATCTGGAGCCGTCCGCCTTTACAGGTGTTCAGAACTGGTTGTCCACGGATATTTCTGTGCAGCAGATGGGGCCCGCGCCTGATGGGCTACGCCGGGACTGGGTCCTGCCAGGTGCCGGTGTTGATACCCATTACGGTTACGCCTTTCAATGGTTCACCCTGAGCGCTTTGGTCGCGGTGTATTACCTCTGGTTTCAAATTGTCAAAAAATACCGACGCCGAAAAAACTGAGCCGTGGGAGACCCCACTGGCCATGGTGGTGAACACCACCCCCGATCCTGTCCAGGCGATGCAGGAGGACCCTGGTCGCACCCGAAAGGGGCGGGTTTGGTTTTTTTTGGTTTGGCTGATTTGCGCAGCACCAGTTGTAGCGTCCTACCTCACCTTTTATGTCTTCAAGCCCACAGCAACCAGCAGTTATGGTGAACTGATCACGCCACCTGTGCAGATTCCAGTGGCAATCGCGCAGGGGCTTGATGGCAAAGAGCTGACTTTAGAGACGCTCAAGGGCCAATGGCTGTTAATCAGTGTGGCCAGCGGTTCTTGTGACCAGGCCTGCGAGGCACATTTGTATTTGCAGCGTCAATTGCGTGAGCTCATGGGCAGGGAGAAAGAGCGGCTTGACTGGATTTGGCTAGTTAACGATGACCAGGCCATCGCACCTGCGCTACTGCCTGCTTTGCGGAGTGCTCAGGTGCTTCGGGTTCGCGACGATGTCTTGAAAAACTGGCTCAAGCCCAGCACCGGCCAATCCATCAGTGACCACCTCTATGTCGTTGACCCCATGGGGCGTTGGATGATGCGTTTTCCTGCGCAGCTTTCTGTTGCGAGCGCCGCGAAAGCCAAGAAAGACTTAGCCCGGCTGTTGACCGCCTCGGCCTCCTGGGACAAAGCGGGGCGACCAGGCTCTGGTGGATAAGACATGGCCAGCTTGTTTGATTTGACGCCGCTGGCCCAGATGCTGATGGTTGTGGGTTTGGTCGTTCTCCTGCCGCTGGCCTGGATTTGGAAGCGTCATCCGGATACCGCTTCCAGGCGGCGCGCTTTGACCTTGCTGTTGGTTTTTTTGACCTTCGACCTGATCGTCTTTGGCGCCTTTACTCGCCTGAGTGATTCCGGCCTTGGATGCCCCGATTGGCCTGGTTGTTACGGAAGTGGTACGCCGCTTGGTGCAAGTGCCGAAATCGCTGCAGCCCAGAGCGCGCTACCCGATGGGCCGGTCACCTTTGTTAAAGCCTGGATCGAGATGTTGCACCGCTATCTTGCCAGCGCAGTCGGTGCCCTGATTCTTTTTCTGGCGCTGTGGTCATGGCGGCATCGCCAGTCATTAGGCAGTCCTTTGCCTGCCACGTTGGCTTTGGTATGGGTTTGCGTGCAGGGCGCCTTTGGTGCGTTGACGGTGACCTTGAAGCTGTTTCCTGCCATCGTGACCATGCACCTGATGGGGGGCATTTTGTTGCTGGTCATTCTGGGCGTTCAGGTAGCTCAAGACAAGCAATTCGTGTACAAGCCTTTGCCGGAGTCGTCGCATCGTCTGCTTTGGTTGTCGGCCTTGTTGCTGGGCTTGCAGATTGCTCTGGGTGCGTGGGTGAGCACCAACTATGCCGTCCTGGCCTGCCAAGAGTTCCCGACTTGCCAGGGCAGTTGGTGGCCTGAAATGGATTTTGCCCAGGGCTTTGAGCTTTGGCGTCACCTGGGCGTTGATGCGGCAGGTAGCCCCATCGTTTTTGCGGCACTGACGGCCATTCACTACACGCATCGCTTGATGGCGTATTTGGTCGCATTGGTGCTCACTGTCCTGACCTGGCGGCTCTGGCAGTCAGGGTGGCGGCGTGCAGCGCGCTATCTTGGCGCTTTGCTGCTTTTGCAGCTGCTCACGGGGCTGAGCAATGTGGTGCTGGGTTGGCCTATGCTGGCGGCCTTGTTGCACACAGCGGGGGCCGCTGCACTGGCCTTGCTGCTGAGCAGCCTGATCGCTGTTCAGTGGACGCCGCGGCGCGTTCAGCTTCCATCAGGACCGGGCATGAATGGCCAAAGGCAGCCTGTATGAGCAGTGCGCCACAGACAACGGGCACCAAAACTTCGGCCACTATGTCGGTCTGGGCGCAGTACTACGCGCTCACCAAGCCAAGAGTCGTTCAATTGATCGTGTTTTGCGCACTGATTGGCATGGTCTTAGCGGTGCCGGGCTGGCCAAATACCGCACAGGTACTCACGGCACTAGTGGCCTGTGCGGGCATCTGGCTTGTTGCCGGTGCAGCGGCAGCTTTCAACTGTATTGTGGAAAAAGGCATTGATGCCAAGATGAAGCGCACTGCGTGGCGTCCAACGGCCAAGGGTGAACTCAGCGATGCGCAAACCTTGCTGTTCTCGGCAGTGCTTTGCTCGGCGGGGTCTGTGATGTTGTACCTGTGGGTTAACCCGCTCACCATGTGGCTGACTTTTGCAACCTTTATTGGTTACGCCGTCATCTACACCGTGATCCTCAAGCCATTGACGCCGCAGAATATTGTCATCGGTGGCGCCTCAGGTGCCATGCCACCCGTGTTGGGTTGGGCTGCGCTGACCGGTCAGGTCGGGCCTGAAGCCCTGATTCTTTTTCTGATTATTTTTCTCTGGACGCCGCCGCATTTCTGGGCGCTGGCCTTGTACCGGGTAGAGGATTACCGTCAGTCGGGGCTGCCGATGCTGCCTGTGACCCATGGCAATCCATTCACCCGATTGATGGTTCTGCTCTACACCTTTGTGCTTTTTGCTGGATGCTTGTTGCCGTTTGTGTACGGCATGAGCTCATGGCTTTACCTTGTGGCCGCGTTGATTTTGGGTGCCGGATTTTGTGCATATGCCTTTGCGCTTTGGCGGCATTATTCAGATGCGATGGCGAAAAAAACCTTCCGGTTTTCTCTGATTCACCTCAGCGGCATTTTTACTGCGCTGCTGGTTGATCATTACGTGATGTTCTAAGGACTGTGGACCAATGATGAACCATGCTTTGACGCTGACGCGTCTGTTGCGCGCAAGCCTGCTGGCTCTTGTGCTTGGGCTGGTGGCCTGCGGTCAGGACACTTTGAAGTTCAGTGCGATTGACATTACTGGGGCGGATTACGGCCGGGAATTTTCCCTGGCGGATCAAAACGGTCGTACCCGTGGCCTGGCTGATTTCCAGGGCAAAGTGGTGATGATGTTTTTCGGCTATACCCAGTGTCCGGATGTCTGTCCCACCGCGCTGACCGAGATGGCACAAATCAAGTCTTTGCTGGGGAAGGATGGCGCCCGGTTTCAGGGAATTTTTGTGACAGTGGATCCTGAGCGGGACCGGCCGGAGACGCTCAAGGCCTATATGGCCAACTTTGATCCGAGCTTTTTGGCTTTGGTTCCTCAGGTGGCCGAACTGCCGGCTTTGATGAAGAGCTTCAAGATCTTCTTTAAAAAAGTTGAAGGACCCACGCCAAGCAGTTACACCGTGGATCACACGGCTGGCAGCTACATCTACGACACCCAGGGCAAACTTCGGCTCTTCACCCGCAACGGCGCCGATGTGGCGCAGACTGTGGCCGATATCCGTCTGCTGCTCAAGCAAAACCCCTGATCGGACGAATAAAAAAAGCCCGCCTGTTTAGGCGGGCTTTTGTGGCCAAAGAGTCGTTTGGCGTGTTTCAGGCAAAGGCCTCCAGCGACAGCTTCATTTTTTTCATGGCTGCTACTTCGATTTGACGGATGCGCTCCGCACTGACCCCGTGCACGTCGGCCAGTTCGTGCAGTGTCATGCCCCCTGAGTTGTCGTCGTTCACCTTGAGCCAACGTTCTTCGACGATGTGGCGGCTTCGGGAATCCAGCCCATCAAGCGCTTGGCGGATGCCACTGGTGGACAGTGCCTCGCGCCGACGGGCTTCCAGCACGACACCGGGTTCATTGGAGGTGTCTGTCAAGTAGGCGCTTGGCGCGTACGCCTCCTCGCCATCGTCAGTGCTCAGGGGGTCAAGAACCACATCACCGCCAGCCAGCCGAGACTCCATTTCCCGGACGTCTTCGGGTTTAACCTGAAGTTCGCGGGCCATGGCATCGACCTGCTCATTGCTGAGCGCGTCTTTGTGGGTCTGTAGGTCGGCTGCCGCGTCCTGGCTTTTGAAGCGCTGCTTCATTGAGCGCAGGTTGAAAAACAGTTTGCGTTGCGCTTTGGTCGTGGCGACCTTCACCATGCGCCAATTTTTCAAGATGTACTCGTGAATTTCTGCTTTGATCCAGTGCAGGGCGTAACTGACCAGACGCACCCCTTGCTCGGGATCGAATCTTTTCACGGCCTTCATCAGACCGACATTGCCTTCCTGGATCAGGTCGCCATGGGGTAGCCCATAACCAAGGTACTGACGCGCGGTGGAGACGACCAAACGCAGATGCGACAGGACCAGGCGGCCGGCAGCCTCGAGATCGTTGTCGTCGCGAAATTTTCGGGCCAGCTGCAACTCTTCTTCGGCTGAGAGCATGGGCATGCGGTTAACCGCTGAGATGTACGCGTCCAGGTTGCCAATCGCGGGCACCACAGACCACGGCTGGGTCAGCGTTAGCGCAGTTGAGCTCTTTCGTGTATGGATTGTCATCTTGCTTCTCCCGGTCCCTATGGAACAGCTGAGATTTTAGCACTCCACTATATCGAGTGCTAATAGTTAAAGTCTATTGGTAGAGTGGATTTATTTAATGTCTTGGATTTTTAAGACGTGCTTGCCTCAGCGGGTATCCGCCGCTGGCGGCCCTGCACCTATGCTTAGGGGCGCGCGCGTTGCAAGGCCAGGGCGGAACGCGCCAGTTTGGCTTATGGATACAGGCGATCGTCACAGCCGATAATTCCCTAGGAGTTTTCTTTCCCTAAGCCGCTCGCAATGTCCAATTTTTTACCGCTATCCGGTGTCTCCAGTGTTGGAGTCGCCGCTACCTCGCCTGGTGCCTCGGAGCCATTGCTTACCAGTTTGTCCCATGGCGGGGGTTGCGGCTGCAAGATTGCGCCTGGGGTTCTGTCCGGTATTTTGAAGGGCACGGCGGCCATGCCAATCCCGCCCGAGCTTTTGGTGGGTATCGAGACTGCCGATGATGCGGCGGTGTATCAAATCAATGCGTCTCAGGCGCTGGTCGCCACCACCGACTTTTTCATGCCGATCGTGGACGACCCAGTCGACTTTGGTCGAATCGCAGCAACCAATGCGATATCGGATGTGTATGCCATGGGTGGTACGCCCATCATGGCTTTGGCCTTGGTGGGCATGCCCATCAATGTCCTGTCGGTCGAGACCATCGGGCGAATCCTGGAAGGTGGCGCCAGTGTTTGTCGAAGTGCTGGTATCCCTATTGCGGGCGGTCACACCATTGATTCTGTCGAGCCAATTTATGGGCTGGTCGTGTTAGGTCTGGTGCATCCGGATCGCATCAAGCGCAATGCAGGCGCGCGGG
>JAURGS010000111.1 GCA_030833685.1 Rhodoferax sp.
GCCAGCCCAAACCCCTACCCGTCGAGGCGCCGGTAGACCTGCGATTCAAAGCAGAACACATACGGGTCATCCACAAAGCCATGGCCGATGTGCCGCGCAGCGGAACCGCCGCCAGCGCGTTTGCCGGCGCGGCTTACACCAGTGCCGGCAAGACCGGAACCGCGCAAGCGGTCTCGCTGGACAAGAACCAGACCTACAAATCCATACAGGCCGACGAGCGCAAGCGCGACCACTCGCTCTACATCGCGTTTGCTCCTGTAGAGCAGCCCCAAATCGCTCTGGCGGTGATTGTGGAAAACGCGGGCTTTGGGTCGGCAGCTGCAGCACCGATTGCGCGGCGGGTGTTTGACTACTGGCTAATGGGTTTGTATCCCAATGAAGCGGATATGCGGGCGGTGCGCAGTGGCCAAGCCACAGCACCGATTGGCAAGCCGCTGAGCTTGGCCGAGCTTGGCCCGATCGATGGCGCAACGGCTGCGCCGCCCAAGCCCGAGCAGACCAGCGCCCAACCTGGCAAGGCGAGCCAAGGCCTCTAGGGCGCCACGGGTTTAGCGCACGTAGGCATCAAAGCTGGTCTTGAGCACCAGCGCAAACACCACCAGAAGAAACACGCCGCGCACGAAACCCACGCCGTGGCGCAAGGCCATGCGGGTGCCCAAAAAGCTGCCAGCCACGTTGGCCACGGCCATGATCACCACATAGTGCCACCACACATGGCCTTTGATCACAAACAGCAACAAAGCGGATCCGTTGCTGGCCAGGTTCAGCACTTTGGATGATGCGGTTGCGCGCAAAAAGTCGTAACCAAGAAGCCTGACAAACAGAAACACCAAAAAACTGCCTGTGCCCGGGCCAAAAAAGCCGTCGTACCAACCCATCAATGCGCCAATGCCACAGACCAACAGTTGCTGATGGCGCCCAGCAAAGCGCGGCACATGGTGTCGCCCCAGGTCTTTGCGAGCCAGGGTGTAAGCCAGAACGGCCACCAGCACAAAGGGCAGGAGCTGACGCAAGAACTGTGGCGAGATAACAGTCACCATCCAGGCCCCGGTCATCGACGACACGAAGGCCACCACGGCTGCGGGCCCCAGACTGCGCCACTCCAACTGAACTTGACGGCTGTAGCGCCAGGTGGCAAAGCCCGTGCCCCAAAAGGACGCGCCCTTGTTGCTACCGAGCAAAGTGGCCGGGTGCGCGGCGGGGAATGTGGCAAACAGCGCCGGCACCAGCACCAAGCCACCACCGCCGACGACTGAGTCAATAAACCCGGCAAACAAAGAGGCCAGGGTCACAACCAACATATCCACTCAGCTATTGTCTCATCCGCCCCTTGAGCAAAGCGGGCTGTCAGGCCAGGTCAGGTGTTGATTGCGGAGGGCGCGCAGTTGCATCGCGCAGATGTAAAAAAGCACCGTACACAGACGGTGCTTTTTTATTTTTTTTATGTGCCTCGAGAGGCGAGTCTCCTGGGGTCTACCAGATGGTCTAGCACCGCAAAGCGCTTTACATGGACACAAATATATCGCAATAGTTTTAGGAGCACATCAGGAATTACCCTTGCGGGTTTACCCTAGGATGGGCTGATTTTTGCTCTCATTAAAAGAGCATAAAAGGCCATCCAAACGGCAAAAAAGCAGCTTTTCCTGCGCGCGTCCAGTTCGCCCGTTTGGAGGGCGACGCGATGGCGCCATCAGGCGTCCCGGCGGATCCAGGTGGCGGCCTTCTCGGCCATCATCAAAGTTGGCGAGTTGGTGTTGCCGCTGGTGATAACCGGCATCGCGCCTGCATCCACCACACGCAGGCCTGCAACCAGGCCGCCAGGGCCGCGCACACGCATGCGCGCATCCAGCACAGCCATCGGGTCATCGTCACGGCCCATTTTGGTAGTGCCCACCGGATGAAAAATCGTGGTTGCAATATCGCCGGCGAGTCGGGCCAATTCCTCGTCCGTTTGAAACTGCACGCCAGGGCGAAATTCTTCGGGTCGGTAGCGCGCAAGCGCTGGTTGAGAGACGATATTGCGCGTCAGGCGCAGCGAATCCGCGGCGACCTGCCGGTCTTCCTCGGTGCTGAGGTAGGAGGGCGCGATCGCGGGGGCGTCCTGAAAATTGGCGGATCGGATTTGCACCGTTCCTCTGCTGCTGGGGTTGAGGTTACACACGCTGGCGGTAAAGGCCTCAAAGGTGTGCAGCGGCTCGCCAAATGCATCCAGACTCAGCGGCTGTACGTGGTACTGAAGATTGGCGTGTGGCCGCTCAGGGCGACTCTTGGCAAATGCCCCAAGTTGGCTGGGCGCCATGCTCATTGGCCCGGTGCGCCGCAGCGCGTATTCCAGCGCGATCCCCGCTTTGCCCCACCAGGTGCTGGCAATTGTGTTCAAGGTCTTCACACCTTGCACTTTGAAGACGGTGCGGATCTGCAAATGGTCCTGCAAATTGGCACCCACACCCGGCGCGTCATGCAAGACCCCGATGCCATGCCGATGCAACAACTCGCCCGGCCCAATGCCCGAGAGTTGAAGCAACTGAGGCGAGCCAATCGAGCCCGCGCTCAAAATAAGCTCTGCATTGGCACTGGCATCAACCACCGAGCCGCCTTTCAAAACCTGAACGCCTGTGCAGCGCAACTGGCCATTGGGCTGCGTACTCAGGTTGAGCCGCATAACCTGGGCACCGGTCCAGAGGGTGAAATTGGGGCGTGCCGTGCAGGTTGGGCGCACGAACGCCTGAGATGCATTCCAGCGCCAGCCTCGGTGCTGGTTCACTTCGAAATAGCCGACACCCTCGTTATCGCCTTGGTTGAAGTCGTCGGTGGCCCGAATGCCCGCTTGCTCAGCGGCATCGGCAAAAGCATCGAGCACGTCCCACCTCAGACGCTGTTTTTGCACCCGCCATTCACCCTGCCCACCGTGAAACTCGCTAAAGCGCGCCCGCTGCTCAGGGTCATGGATGCCGCTTGCGCCCAGTCGGTAATGGTTTTCGTGCAGCTTGAAGTCTGGCAGACAGTTAGCCCAAGTCCAGGCATCGTCGCCCAGGGCCCGCGCCCAAGCGTCGTAGTCGCGCGATTGACCCCGCATGTAAATCATGCCGTTGATGCTGCTGCTGCCGCCCAGCACTTTGCCGCGCGGGTAACGCAGCTGACGACCGTTTAGCCCTGCGTCTGCTTCGGTGCGGTAAAGCCAGTCGGTTCGCGGGTTGCCAATGCAATACAAGTAACCCACCGGGATATGGATCCAGTGGTAGTTGTCTGCCCCACCAGCCTCTATCAACAGCACGCGCTTAGTGGCATCGGCGCTGAGGCGATTGGCCAACAAACAGCCTGCCGTTCCAGCACCAACAACAATGTAATCAAATTGGTTCGTCACAGTGTCAGACATATCAAAGCCGCTCAGATTTCAAACAAGTGTTCTGAGCGATCAACGTCATTTTGCACCAGAGGCCCGCAAAGGCTAATAAGCCGGGTCGCCGCCCCACGTTGCTGAGAGCCCAGGCCTGGGGCCGGTCCACCCCATCAGCCGCTCGGTACCGTCTGGTGTCTTTGGGCTTACTTCAAACAGGGTGCGTCTTGACACCCTTTTCGCACTTTGGAATCCAAAAATGGTATCGTTGACGTCGCTTTTTGACGCTTTCTCAGTTTCGCGAATGTCCCCTCATCTTCTCTGGAGTCTCCTGCTCAGCGCAGGCCTCCTGTGTTTTGCCGTGATCGAACGGGCGACCGCCTTAAGCCTGGCGGTCAAGCAAACCATCGGTCACGAGCAACAGATGTTGCAGGCCTTCGTGAGCGACCAGGCTGCAAGGCTAAACGCGCTGAGCACCCAGAACCCCTCTGCCGACATCGCAGCCCTTCTGAAGCAAAGCCTGCCCCTTCACCCTGAAATTGGCAAGGTGACTTGGACCCAAGGGGGTCAGGCGGCAGTCACCGTCAGCAACACCAATGTGCGCGCCAAAGCGCCCGCCTGGTTGACAAACCGTTTCGCATTAAGCGCAACCCCGGCGCAGCACGTTCTGGCAGTGAGCGCATCCACAGGGGCCGCATCAACGACAGCGCGGCTTGAGGCCTGGCCCAATCAGGCCTGGCAGGCCCGACAGGTCTGGCAGAACTTTTTGCCCTCAGTCTGGATTTGGCTTGTCGCGGTGCTGGCATCGTTTGTCGCGGGATTCTTTATTCTCAAAGCCCACCTGGCTGGCCTGCGCGAGTTGGCGCGCGTGAGCAAGTCATTCATGACGATGCCAGAGTTTCAGGTTCCGCTGAGCGGTTCGCGAGATGTTCAGAGAATTGCTCGCACGCTCAACGCCATGTCCAACACCATGAAAAAGGTGCGCGACGTCGCCAAATCCAAGGTTGAAATGAGTCAGTGGTATGCCAATCACGACCAACTGACCGGCCTGCCTAACCGCGCGTCACTGATAGAGCGGCTGACCCAGGCACTGGCGCGCAGCAAGGTCACCCAGGAACCCATCGCACTGTGTCGGATCAACCTGGACGACTTTGGGGCGGTTAACGACCGCTTTGGCCACACCGCGGGGGATCGGGTTTTGGGCATGCTGGCCGATCGTTTGCTTAAAAACCTTCGCGAGGGCGACATGCTGGCGCGCGTTGGTGGCGATGAATTTGCGCTCTTGCTGATCAACTTAAAGTCCGAGCATGAGGCGCTGCAAAGCCTGGAGCGTTTTCTGGCAGTCGTGCAGCAGCCACTTGAAATTGACAACACGCAGTTACAGGTCACTGCCAGCGGTGGCATCTCGATGCATGAATCCTCCATTCCTGGCACTGGTGGGGCGATGATGGACGCGCACCAGATGATGAGCCAAGCGACCCGGCTTATGCACATGGCCAAGCGAGAAGGTACCAAGCAGATCAAGACCTGGCGCGACGACCAGGCCGACGCGACATCGATTGAGCATCAATGGGCACAGCGGCTCACCAGCGCCGTGGGCAATGGCGAACTGGTTTTGCATTACCAGCCCAAGGTTCATCTGCGTACCGGCGAGGTGGTGGGGCTAGAAGCCTTGGTGCGCTGGCAGCATCCGAATCTGGGGCTTCTGCTGCCGGGCGCATTTTTGCCTCAGGTCGAAGAAACTGACGCCATCGTTCTCACCGGCAAATGGACGTTGAACGAGGCACTCAGGCAAATGGCCCAATGGCTCAGCGAGGGGGTTGGCTGGCCCGTCAGCGTCAATGTGGCGGCCCGCCAACTCACATCACCCGACTTTGTGTCCGACCTGAAAACATCGTTGGCCAACCAACCCACGGTCGATCCGCGACATCTGACGATTGAAATCCTGGAGACCAGCGCCCTGGAAGACATGTCGCAGGTGCGCGCCATTGTGGAGGTAATCCAGAGCCTGGGCGTCAGCTGCTCACTAGATGACTTTGGCACGGGCTACTCGAGCTTGACCTACCTTAAACAATTGCCCGTGAACGAGGTCAAGATCGACCAAAGTTTTGTACGAGGAATGCTTGACGACAACGGCGACCTCGCCGTGGTTGAAGGGGTTGTCACACTGTGCAAGGTGTTTGACAGGCAGGTTGTGGCAGAGGGGGTGGAAACCCTTGAGCATGGCGCCTTGCTGTACCGTCTTGGCTGTCAGGTGATGCAAGGCTGGGGTATTGCCAAAGCCATGCCAGCAGACAAGGTCGCGGCCTGGGTTCGCCAATACACCACACCGGCGATGTGGCGCGAATGGTCTAGCCTGCGCTGGAGCCTCAATCACTTTCCCGTTCTTGTGGCTCGCTACGACGTCGACTCCTGGATGCAGCGCCTGACAGATCTGACCAACGGCCTGTCTGTGCAGCACGGAGAAGATGCCGACGAGAACTATTCTCAAAGTCGACTGGGCGCTTGGTACCTGCGTACAGGTCGCGAGCAATTTGCGAGATTTGCGGGAGTCTCAGAGCTCGATCAGCTGCACCGAGAGATGCACCAACTGGCCGTGCAGGTAGTTAAAGCAGTCAGGGAAGGCAAAGACAGCCAGGCCAAGTCCATGCTCAAAGACCTCCAGCATGAGGCCAAAAATTTCACCGGGGCGCTGGACTTGCTCAGCCGCCATGTGCTTACCAAAGACCGCGAGGCTACGACGCAGTTCTGATGTCGCCTGCGGCCGGGCTCAAAGGCCTCGCCTTGGCAAAACTCAAACGCGAAATCGTTTGCGCGTGATCGCCAAAGCCAGCCAAAAACCGCCCACCGTGTAAAACAGCAGAACTGTTGCTGGCCCCCAGACCTCGGTGGGCCACCGGTCCATGAACATCGGGCGAACCAGTTGCACAGCATTGGTCAAGGGCAGCCACTGTGCCAGCGCAGCAAGCCATAAAGGCAATTGCTCAAGCGGAAAAAAAATCCCGCTCAAAAACATCATGGGTGTCAAAAACAGCGTGAAGTAGTAGGTAAAAAAGTCATAGCCCTTAGCCAAGCCGTTGAAGATCAAGGCAATGCAGCTGAATGTAATTCCCACACCCAGCAATATCGGCCACGCCAACAGCAGCTTCGGGCTGTGGCTAATGCCAAGCGCCAGCATCACCCCCAAAATCGCAGTCACCGTGAACAGCGACTTGAAAGCCGCCCAAAGCATTTCGGCCAACACAATGTCGTCCAGGTTGACCGGCGCGTTCATGATGCCGTCCCAGGTTTTTTGCACATGCATGCGAGAAAACGCCGAATACAGTGCCTCAAAACTGGCTGCGTTCATGGCACTCATGCAAATCGATCCACTGGCCAGGAACAGAATGTAGGGCACGCTCTGTCCGGCCACCGTCACCTGGCCAACCAGTGCCCCCATGCCGTAGCCAAAAGCAACCAGCCACATCAAGGGCTCGGCAATATTGCCCACCAGGCTGGGCACAGCCAGCTTGCGCCAAACCAGGAGGTTGCGCAGAAACACTGGCCACCAGCGCATGGATAACTCTGGCGCACGCCACTCGGAGCGGCGAGTGCTTGGCAAATTCATCTGGGCAGGTAAAGATGTCATGCGAACACGCAATTGGGGATTGGGGTGTGGCGCGCCATGGTACTTAGGCGTCCTGGCGGATTTGGCGCCCGGTGAGTTTCAAGAACAAGTCTTCAAGATTGGCCGGGCGGTGCAATGTGCGCAGGTGCACTTGGCTGGCCAGGGCGTCCACAAGCGGCTTAGCGTTGTCGGTATAGAAAAACAGCGTTTCTCCGCTGGTCTCCACACGCGTTGCCAAAGTCACCAAATCAGTTTGTGCCAGCGCCACCGCGCCTTGGCCAAACACCTCGATCACCTCGGGCTCCAGGTGCTCGGCGATCAAATCGCGGGGCTTGCCTTCGGCGATTTTGCGGCCCTGGTCCAACACCAAAAGGCGTGAGCACAGGCGCTCGGCCTCGTCCATGAAGTGGGTGGTCAGCAAAATCGATTTACCTTGCTGCAGCAGTTGTTGCAAGCGCTCCCACATCAGGTGACGGGCTTGGGGGTCTAGGCCTGTGGTGGGTTCGTCCAGCAACAGCAAGTCGGGGTTGTTCACCAGCGCCCGTGCCAGACTCAAGCGCCTGCGCATACCGCCAGAGAGTTCACCAGGTTTGACCGAGGCCTTGTGGCTCAGGCTGGCAAATTCCAGCAGCGCCGGAATACGCGCGCGGATATCGGCATCACGCGCACCAAAATAGCGCCCGTACACCAGAAGATTTTCTGCGCAACTGAAGTCAGGGTCCAAGGTGTCCGATTGACCCACCACACCCAGGCGCGCCTTGATCGCCAGCGCATCGTTGGGCATGCGCAAACCAAAGGCCAAGACCTCGCCCTGGTCTGGTGTGGTCAAGCCCAGGCACATGCGAATCGTGGTGGTCTTGCCAGCACCGTTGGGGCCGATCACGCCCAGACATTCGCCTGCGGCAATGTCAAAAGACAAATCGTCTACGACCGTGGTGGCACCGAATCGCTTTTGCAAGCGAGATACCGAAAACATGGGAGAGGTCATTGGGGCATTGTCGCCCAGCGATAAACAACTGCACCACAATGCCGGCGCCTGTTGAGGCGCGGATTCAATAGCGGCGCACCAAGCCTTGGAAATCCAATTCCTGCCAATTGATGGCGCTACTGAAACGCCACCTCGTT
>JAURGS010000112.1 GCA_030833685.1 Rhodoferax sp.
AGCCAAGCTTGCTGTTGACGAACACAAAGGCCTGCTTGAGCAATTTGTCTTTCAAAATCTGGTGCAAGGCGCGGCGTTTGTCCTCATCGGGCACGCTGTAGAAGTGCTGCTCCACGGTAGATGCCGTGGCATTGGATCGCGCCACCTCGATGGTGACCGGGCTTTGCAAATAGCTGTTGGCCAGGCGCTTGATTTCAGGCGAAAAGGTGGCCGAAAACAAAAGCGTGGTGCGCTGCTTGGGCAAGTAGTTCAGGATACGCTGCAGGTCAGGCAAAAAACCAATATCCAGCATGCGATCGGCCTCATCAAGCACCACATACTCGACTTGGTTTAGCACACAGTTTTTAGCTTCAATGTGGTCCAACAATCGCCCGGGCGTGGCAACCAAAATCTCAACGCCACTTTTGAGCTCAGCCGTCTGGGGCTTCATGTCCATGCCACCAAAAACCACGGTGCTGCGCAGGTCGGTGTATTTGGCATAGAGCTTGATTTGCTCAGCCACCTGATCGGCCAGCTCACGCGTAGGCAGCAGCACCAGCGCGCGCACCGGGTGGCGCGCAGGCGAAGTTGACTGGTTTTGGTGCGCCAGCATGCGCTGCAGCAGGGGCAAAGAAAATGCGGCGGTCTTGCCGGTGCCGGTTTGGGCGGCACCCATCACGTCACGGCCCTGAAGCACCACCGGGATGGCCTTGGCCTGGATTGGCGTCATGGTCTCGTAGCCCATCTCGGCTACGGCCTTGGCCAGAGGCTCAGCTAGCTGTAGCTGAGCAAAGGACATTACTTCTTCTTGGGTTGTGGGGGTAACAGAGAGAGTCAGATCAGTCATTCAGTTGGGGGGTCGGGCCGCTTGGGGAATGGCGCGCGCTGGCCTGCGGCCGCTTCAGTGACCTCAATTATCTCTCAACGGTCAGGAAGGACCCCGGCCGGTGCCGTATTACCCGCAAATTACCCCTGGCTATGGCCCTAGGGTCGACATTGATCTGACCCGCATCAAACCCGATCCGACACACGGCCCTAAAGCTTGATCATCACATGACGAGGCGTGGTGTAGTCCTCTAGCGCATACATCGACATGTCCTTGCCATAGCCCGAGGACTTCAGGCCACCGTGGGGCATTTCGTTGACCAACATGAAGTGGGTGTTGACCCAGGTGCATCCATATTGAAGTTGCTTGGCTGTGCGCATGGCCAGGCCGACATCCTTCGTCCACACGCTCGAGGCCAAGCCATACTCAGAGTCATTGGCCCATTTGACCACCTCTTGGGCATCATCAAACCGGGTGACCGACACCACGGGCCCGAACACCTCACGCTGAACAATCTCATCGTTCTGTAATGCCCCGGCAATCACGGTGGGCTCATAGAAAAAGCCAGCACCGGCGCGGATCTTGCCACCCGTGGTGATCTCCGTGTGGCTCAGGGCCTGCGCTCGCTCAACAAAACTGGCCACTCGGTTGCGTTGCCGATCTGAAATCAGAGGGCCCAGTTCAACGCCCTGCTCATCCTGGCTGCCCATTTTCAGTGTCGACACCGCAGCAGTGAGGTCTGCGACCAGACGGTCATAGATTTTTGCACCGGCGTAAACCCGGCAGGCTGCAGTGCAGTCCTGTCCTGCGTTGTAGTAACCAAAGGCACGCACACCTGCGACCACCTCCTCCAGGTCAGCATCGTCAAACACGATCACCGGCGCCTTGCCTCCAAGCTCCAAATGGGTGCGCTTCAAGGTGCTGGAGGCGGCGTGCAAAATCTTTCGACCGGTAGACACATCGCCGGTAACTGAGACCATGCGCACTTTGGGGTGCTCGACCAAAGGCTGGCCGACGCTGGCACCCCGGCCACAGACCACGTTGAACACACCCGGGGGCAGCACCTCTGCTGCCAGGCGCGCAAACATCAAGGCCGTCAGTGGGGTCTGCTCACTGGGTTTGAGCACCACCGTGTTGCCCGCAGCCAGTGCAGGCGCGGTCTTCCAGGCTGCCATCATCAGCGGGTAGTTCCATGGCGCAATCGAGGCCACCACGCCGATCGGGTCACGACGGATCATGCTGGTATGGCCTGCCAGGTACTCGCCGGCCAGCGATCCATTCATGCAGCGCGCCGCACCCGCAAAATAGCGAAAGCAATCTGCGATGGCCGGTATCTCGTCTGCAAGCGCGGTGGCGTAGGGCTTGCCGCAATTCAAGGACTCCAGCCTAGCGAATTCCTCCCCATGGGCTTCGACCAGGTCAGCCAGCTTGAGCAACATGCCCGCGCGCTGCGCTGCAGTGGTTTGCGACCAGCTGGTCCAGGCCGCGTCAGCCGCAGCAACCGCACGGCTCACCTGCTCGGCCGAAGCCTCATTCACGCTGCACAGGGTTTCTCCGGTGGCCGGATTCAAAATCGCCTCAACCACACCTTCCCCACGCACCAGCTGATCACCAATCAACAATTCGGTTGGAAACTTTGGGGTTTGCAGGCTCTCTTTTTTCATCATCTATCCTCCTTGATTAACGCAACGCTTGATCTGCTCAATGATGCTGGCTGTCTTCGTCAGCTCGGGTCAGCCAATAGGCCAGCACAATGGGAATGAAGGTCAGCCCGATCATCACCACCGCCACCACATTGGTCACGGGGCGTTGTCGTGGACGAATAAGTTCCTGCAACATCCATATCGGCAAAGTGGTCTGCTGTCCGGCAGTGAACGTGGTGACGATGACCTCGTCAAAACTCAACGCAAAAGCCAGCAGGCCACCAGCGAGCAAGGCCGAACCGAGTTGGGGCAGAAGCACATAGCGAAAAGTCTGATAAGCGTCCGCGCCCAGGTCCATCGACACCTCAATCAAAGCGGGGCTGATTCGACGCAGGCGCGCCACTGCATTGTTGTAGACCACGACCACGCAAAACGTGGCATGCCCGATCACAATGGTCAGAAAACTGAAAGGGATTTCCATGGAGTGGTAAGCCGAGCGCAGTGCAATCCCGGTAATCACCCCGGGCAGCGCAATGGGCAAAATCAGCAAAAGGTTGATCGCCTCGCGGCCAAAGAACTGGGTGCGGGCCAGCGCGCCAGCGGCTAGCGTACCCAGGACGATGGCAATCGCGGTGGATGAAAGCGCCACCTTGAAAGACAGCCTCATCGCGTCCCAAACGTCTTCGCGCTCCCAGGCCACACCAAACCAGTCTGCGGTCAGCCCTGGCGGCGGAAACACGTAGCTCTTGTCCTCGCTGCTGAAGGCATAAAGCACAATCAGGGCCAAGGGCACATGCAGAAACAGCACCCCGGCCCAGGTAGCCACCTTCAGGCCCAAAGCGGCGCCGCGCTGCGCCTTGTGGCGACGCTCAGAGGGCATCGAACGCTCCTTTGCGCTTGGCCAGCCAAAGGTACAAGCCAATGATCACAATCGGCACCAGACAGAACGCCGCAGCAAAAGGCAGGTTGCCGGCAACACCCTGCTGCCGGTAGACCACCTGACCGATGTACAGCGTTGAATTGCCAATCACCTGCGGGATGATGTAGTCACCCAGGGTCAGCGAAAAAGTGAAGATTGAACCTGCGGCAACGCCAGGCATGGCCAGCGGCAAGATCACCTTGCGGAAGGTTTGCGCCGGGCTAGCACCCAGATCGGCAGAGGCCTCCAGGTAAGACGAAGGTATGCGTTCAATGGCGGCCACAATGGGCAAAATCATGAAGGGCTGCCACATGTAGACAAAAACAATGAAGGTGCCCAACGGTGAAAAACTCAGTGAGCTGCCCCCGACCACCGGCAAGGCCAGCAACGCCTCAAGCATCCACTCCATGTTCAAGGCATGCAAAAACCACGAGATCGCGCCCTCTTTGGCCAGCAGCAGTTTCCAGGCATACAGGCGTACCAGGTAACTCGACCAAAGGGGCAGCATCACCGCGACATACAGCAACGCCTTTTGCGAACCTCGGGCATAACGGGCCATGTAATACGCAATCGGAAAGCCAATGATGGTGCAGGCCAGCGTCACACTGATGGCCATCAGGGTGCTGCGTAACGCAACATCGAGGTGAGTGGGGGTAAAGATTTCAACAAAGTTTGAAACGCCGATTTCCCGAACCACCTGGCCTGTGAAATCGTCCAGCCTGAAAAAGCTATTGGCAAGAAGGCTGAACAAAGAACCCAGGTAAATGATGCTGAACCACAGCAAGGGTGGCCCCAGCAGCAGACCCAAAAGCAGACCACGTCGGGTGTACAACAGCGTAGACAAGCGCTGCGAAACGCTGGGTCGATCGTCCGCAAAAAAACTGCTCATGATTGGGTTGCGCCGTCTAGCACATGCATGGCCGATTGGTCCCAACTCAGGCCCACCTGCTGACCGGCGGCTGGCGCGTTGGCAAAATATTGCACGGGCAGGTCCACCAACAATGCAACGCCACCATCGTCAGGCTGAACTTGAATACGCCAAAAAGCCCCAAAAAACTGAACGTCACCAACCTTGCCCTTGACTCTTGGTGACGGGTCTGCGTCATCACAGATGCGGATGAATTCGGGCCGGATCATCACGGCCTGCGCGTTGGCATAGCGCTGTGCCTGTGCGCCAAGCAACACATTGGCAGCGCCAACAAACTCGGCCACAAACCGTGTCGCCGGTCGATGGTAGAGCTCACCAGGCGTGGCCACTTGCTCCAGGCGCCCCTGATTGAACACGCCAATGCGGTCACTCATTGACAGCGCTTCATGCTGGTCATGGGTGACAAAAACAAAAGTAATGCCCAGGCTGCGCTGCAGCGCCTTGAGCTCGGTCTGCATCTGCTCGCGCAGCTTCAGATCCAAAGCGCCTAAGGGCTCATCGAGCAGCAAGACCTGCGGCTCGCTGATCAGGGCTCGGGCCAGCGCAACACGCTGGCGCTGGCCACCAGAGAGCTGCGCGGGCTTGCGAGTGGCCAAGTCGGGCAGCTGCACCATTTCCAGCAATTCGTGGGCTCGACGCGTACGTGTGTTGCGATCCACGCCGCGAACCATCAGGCTATAAGCCACATTGTCCAAAATGCTCATGTGCGGAAACAGCGCATAGTCTTGAAAGACCGTGTTCACCGGGCGCACGTACGGCGGATGCTGGGTGACGTCCTGGCCATTGATCGCAACATGACCAGACGTTGGCAGGATGAAACCACCAATCATTCGCAGACAGGTGGTCTTGCCCGAGCCCGACGGACCCAGCAAGGTAAAGAACTCGCCTGCATCGATGTCCAGGTTCACATGGGAAACCGCATTAACCGTTTTGCCTGCCGAGTGAAACACGCAGGACAAATCGCGCAAACTTACAGCGACAGTCATGTGCCGATCAACCTCATTGCGTCAGTCAACAATACAGCAGGGCCACGGCTCGAGCCGCAGCCCCGCGCCCACTGGGGACAATGGTGGTCTTATCGACCGCCGAGCACGGCGATGTAGTCAGAGACCCACTTGTGATAGGGCACACAGGCATTGCCCTGGGTTTTGCACTGGGACACTGGTGTCTTCCAGAACGAGATGCGCTCAAAGTCGTTGTAGCCTTGGCGCGCGCAGCCCTCGTCTCCGAGGAGCTTGTTGCCCTTGCAGGCCGCCGGCACCGCAGGCACCGAACCAAACCAGGCCGACAGATCGCCTTGCAGCTTAGGATTAAGCGAATGCTCCAGCCACATGTAGGCGCAGTTCGGATGCTTGGCATCGGCGTGCATCATGGTCGAGTCGGCCCAGCCAGTGGCACCCTCAACCGGAACCACGGTGGCAATCGGAGCCTTCTTACTGCCCAGAATGTTGGCCTGGAACTGCCAGCTGCCCGAAGCCACTACACCCTCGTTGGTGAAGTCGTCGATCTGCACAAACGCGTCGTGCCAATATTTGCCGACCAGCTTGCGCTGACCACGTAGCAGGTCCAAGACGGCCTTGTACTGAGTCTCGTTGAGCTCGTAGGGATCCTTGATACCCAGCGCCGGGTTTTTCTTCATCAGGTAAAGGGCAGCATCGGCAATGTAAATTGGCCCGTCAAAGGCCTGGATACGGCCCTTGTTGCTTTTGCCATCGGGTAGGTTTTGCTCTTCAAACACCACGCTCCAACTGGTGGGCTTATTGGCACCAAACACTTTGGTGTTGTACATCAGCACGTTCGGACCCCAGGTGTAGGGAACCCCGTAGTGCGTATTGCCCTCGTAGTGCCAAGGCGATTTTTGCAAGCGCGGATCGACGTTTTTATAGCTCGGGATCAGATTGACATTGATCGGCTGCACCTTTTTACCGCGAATCAGGCGGGTGCTGGCGTCACCAGAGGCTGTTACCAGATCAAAACCACCCTCATTCATCAGGGCAACCATCTCGTCTGAGGTGCCAGCGGTCTTGACGTTCACTTTGCAACCGGTTGCTTTCTCAAAGCCCGTAACCCAGTCAAAGTCTTTACTGGTCGCTCCGCGTTCGATGTAACCCGCCCAGGCCACGATATCAACCCTTCCCTCACCCTTGCCGATTTTTTGAACGGCCTTTTGCGCGTGGCCTGTGGCCGCATACATCAGCAGGCCAGCTGCTATAGCTACATAAGTCTTGGTCTTCATAAGGTCTCCAAACATTGGTGTTGAACCAGTCCGGGCCAGTCACGGCCGAAACAGGACCTGTTTCGCCCCGTCTGAACAACAAGGCGTTTGGCCAGTTTACTGCCACAAGGGACCTGTAAGAAGTTCAAAATTTGCACGCCTACCAATCTATATAATCGATATCAAGGGTTAACCCTCTATTTTTGCGCCATAGAATGCAGCGACACATCACGATCAAGCAGTTCCGCTACTTTCTCGCCGTCAGCGAGTCGGCCTCGGTGGCCGCTGCTGCGCGCATGATCAACATTGCACAGTCGGCGGTAACCAAAAGCATTCTGGACCTCGAAAGCACCCTGGGTGTGGTGCTGTTCGAGCGCACAGCGCGGGGCATGGTGCTGACCCAGGACGGTCACCGCTTCCAATCAAGCGCCAGAAAAGTAATCGCAGCAGTTGCAGAAGCTGTCCAGCTCAAGCGTGGCCGCCCTGAATCACTGAAGGGCAACCTGACCATTGGCGTGACCAGCCTGGTGGCGGGTTACTACTTGGCTGATCTGTTCGCCCGCTTTCGACGCTCACACCCGTCGGTAACGATGTCGGTGATCGAAGATGAGCCCCACTTTCTGGAGCACCTGCTGATCAATGGTGAGGTGGATCTGGCCATCATGGTCTCCAACGCACTGGGCGAGCCGCAGGCACTGGAGGTGGAGCCGCTGAACCACTCCCCCAGCCGAATCTGGATGGCCTCGGGCCATCCACTGGCTGAACGCAACGAGCTCACCATGCGGGAATGTGCGCGGTACCCGCTGGTGGTACTGGAGGCCGACCGGGTAGAAGTCGTGCTGCACAGCTTATGGGCTCAGCATGGTCTGCACCCAACCGTGCTCATGCGCAGCACGTCACTGGAGGCGGTTCGCTCGCTGGTTGGTGTAGGCGCCGGCATCGCCCTGCTGCCGGACTTTCTTTACCGGCCCTGGACACTGGATGCCGAGCATGTGGAGGCCAGGGTGCTGACCGACGCCGTGCCAACCATCGATGTCGGACTGGTCTGGCGACGCGGAACACGCAGCCGCCCCTTGGCCCTCGAATTCATTGAGCTGATCCGCGAGCAGTCCCCCGGCAGTCGCGCACGCCAGCCGTATTAAGCCCCCACGCTCAGGCGGCAAGGTTCACCGAGCCGTGGCGGCCGGGGGGTGGGCCTTTACAAAACCCGGTTGTAGCGCAACATCGACAGGCCAGCGCCCAGCGCGGCGAGCAATAGCCCCAGGACCACAAAAAACGCCGTAATCTCGGTTGTGCGCCCGCGCCCGATGGTCATGCGTGCAGCAAGCTGCTTGTAAATTTTTTTCAGCTCTGCGGCATCTGCTGCGCGAAAGTATTCGCCCTGCGTCATCTTGGCCACTTTTTTGAGCGAGTCTTCGTCCAGACGCACCCGCGCGGACCAGCCCTCGGTGCTCAGCGTGGCGCCTTTTTTGGTGCCCAGACCCACGGTGTAAACCCGCACGCCCCGCTCGGCAGCCAGGTTGGCAGCCACCA
>JAURGS010000113.1 GCA_030833685.1 Rhodoferax sp.
AATCCGGCCGCCTGCTGTTTTTCCACGCGGTCAAAAAACTGAAGGCGCCCAAAAGCGCCTTCAAAGCAGGGGGTAAGCGCTTTACGCTTTTCCTGCGACCACGCGAACCATTTCCAGGCATTTGTTCGAGTAGCCCCATTCGTTGTCGTACCAGCTCACCAGTTTGACAAAAGTGCCATCCAGCGCAATGCTGGCGTCTGCATCAAACACTGAAGTGCGCGTTTCGCCGCGGAAGTCAGTGGCCACAACTTTGTCGTTGGTGTAGCCCAATATGCCTTTGAGTGCGCCTTCCGACTGGGCTTTCATCTCAGCGCAAATCTCAGCCATGGTGGCTGCGGTGTTGAGCTCGCAAGTCAGGTCCACCACGGAGACGTCGCTGGTGGGCACACGAAACGACATGCCAGTGAGTTTTTTGTTCAATTCCGGGATGACCACGCCGACTGCTTTGGCTGCGCCCGTGCTGCTGGGAATGATGTTTTCCAAAATTCCGCGTCCCCCACGCCAATCTTTGTTGCTTGGACCATCCACTGTTTTTTGTGTGGCTGTGGCTGCGTGCACGGTGGTCATGAGGCCGCGCTTGATGCCCCACTTGTCGTGCACCACTTTGGCCAGAGGCGCCAGACAGTTTGTGGTGCATGACGCGTTGGAAATAATCGATTGCCCAGCGTAAGTCTTGTGGTTGACGCCAAAGACGAACATCGGCGTGTCATCCTTGCTGGGGGCTGAAAAAATTACTTTCTTGGCGCCAGCGGCCAGGTGCTTTTCCCCGCCTGCCTTGTCCAGAAAAATCCCCGTGGACTCAATCACGATATCTGCGCCGACATCATTCCATTTCAGGTTGGCTGGGTCGCGCTCCTGGGTCAGGCGGATACGCTTGCCGTTGACAACCAGCGTATTGCCGTCTACCGACACCTCGCCCTTGAAGCGGCCGTGAACGCTGTCATGCAACAGCATGTAAGCCAGGTAGTCAGGCTCGAGCAGGTCGTTGATGGCCACGACATCAATGTCGTTGAAGTTTTGCAAGGCCGAGCGCAGAACATTGCGCCCGATACGACCGAAGCCATTGATACCAATTTTGATTGCCATGTGATTCTCCAAAAAGTACTCGGTGAACGATTGAATTTGTTTGGTTGCTCGCGCGTGGCGTTGCAACTTTTGACAAGGTGCTAGCGCCGCAAAACAGCCTCAACCGTGTCTGCGACGTTGTCCGCTGTAAAACCAAAATGCTGGAACAAAGCGGGCGCTGGGGCAGATTCGCCAAAGGTGTCAATGCCCACAACGGCCGCGCAGCCGTATTTCCACCAGGTGGCACTGGCACCCATCTCGACGGCGATGCGTGGCAGGCCAAGGGGCAGCACCTGCACCTTGTAGGCTGGGCTTTGCGCATCGAAGGTCGTGGTGCTGGGCATCGAGACCACACGCACAGCGATTTGGCGCGCCGCCAGCAGCTCTTGCGCCTGGAGCGCCAGTGGCACTTCGGACCCGGTGGCGATGATGACGGCTTGCGCCTTTTTCTTCAGGCCCACCTCGCTGGGTTCGGCCAATACGTAAGCACCCTTACTGATCTCATCCAGGCCAGACTTGGGCGCGTAATGAATATTTTGTCGGCTGAGCAACAAGGCTGTGGGCTTGCTTTTGTTTTGAAGCGCAACCGCCCATGCCACGGCGGTCTCGGCCGTGTCGCTGGGCCGCCAGACGTCCAGGTTGGGAATCAGTCGCAAGCTGGCAGCGTGCTCAACGGCTTGGTGGGTTGGCCCGTCCTCTCCCAGCCCGATACTGTCATGGGTGAACACATGCACGACCCTGAGCTTCATCAGCGCTGCCATGCGAATGGCGTTGCGGCTGTAATCGCTGAAGGTCAGGAAGGTGCCGCCATACGGAATGAAGCCGCCATGCAGCGCAACGCCATTCATGATGGCCGCCATGCCGAACTCGCGCACGCCGTAGTTGATATGCCGACCGCCGTTGGGTTGGCCGGCGTCGTCAAAACGCAGTGCCGGGGTGCTGGCTGTGTTGGTCAGGTTGGAGCCGGTCAAGTCCGCCGAGCCACCGAGCATTTCGGGCAGCGCCGCGGTAAAAGCCTCAAGCGCGAGTTGGGATGCCTTGCGACTGGCCACGGTTTGGGCTTTGGTGTGCGCGGCAACAGCGCAGTCGACGGCCACTTGCGCAAACTGCCTGGGCAGATCGCCTTTGGCGCGCCGCAGCAGTTCGCTGGCCAGCTCGGGATACTTGGCGCGGTACGCGCCAAGCGTTTGCTTCCAGGCTTGCTCGGCATTGGCGCCGGCGGCCTTTGCATCCCAGGCAGCGTAAATCGGTTTGGGGATGACAAATGCGGGGTGGGCCCAGCCCAGGGCCTGGCGAGTCAAATTGATTTCTTCATTGCCCAAGGGCTCGCCGTGCGCCTTGGCAGTACCCGCCCGGTTAGGGCTGCCTTTGCCTATCGTCGTTTTGCAAATAATGAGCGAGGGCTTGTCGCTGGACATTTTGGCTTGTGCAATGGTATGCGCGACCTTGTCTGCGTCGTGCCCATCGATTGGCCCCAACACGTTCCAGCCATAGGCCTCAAACCGTTTGGCCGTGTCATCTCTAAACCACGGCGAGACCTGCCCATCGATCGAAATCCCGTTGTCGTCGTACAGCGCGATGAGCTTGTTGAGTTTCCATGAGGCAGCCAGGGCACAGGCTTCGTGGCTGACGCCTTCCATCAGGCAACCGTCACCCAGGAATGCATAGGTGTTGTGGTTGATGATGTCAAAGCCATCCCGGTTGAATTGCTGGGCCAGCAGCTTTTCTGCCAGGGCCATGCCAACGGCATTGGTGATGCCTTGGCCCAATGGGCCAGTGGTGGTTTCAATGCCAGGCGTCACACCAACTTCGGGGTGGCCAGGCGTCATGCTGTGCAGCTGACGAAACTCTTTGAGCTCCTTTAGGGGCAGCTTGTAGCCACTTAGGTGCAGAACGGCATAAATCAGCATGGAGCCGTGCCCATTGGAGAGCACGAAGCGGTCTCGGTCGATCCAGTTGGGGTTTTTTGGGTTGTGCTTGAGGTGATGACGCCACAGTCCAACTGCCATATCCGCCATGCCCATGGGTGCGCCGGGATGCCCCGAATTAGCAGCTTGGACAGCGTCCATGGCCAAGGCACGAACAGCGTTGGCCATGTCGGTTTGCGAGACGCCAGCGGGCAGGCTCATGTTTTCAGGGGATACTTTCGGTGTGTCGGCCATGTGAGGTTCCAGGCGGTGCGCTGTCGGGGTAAAGGCAACGATTTTAAGGCGCGCATCTACCGTCAATCGGTCCGGTGGAACTGGCTGCAGCGTTGTTTGCAGCGGACATGGCCCAGGTTTGGCAAATTTTTAAGTGGGAATCCTTATGTCTTTGCTGTTTACTCCTTTGCAATTGCCTTCTCCTAACGGGGGGCTGACCTTGGCTAACCGAATTGTGGTGGCCCCGATGTGTCAGTACTCCGCCATAGATGGTTGCGCAACCGACTACCACTTGGCGCACTGGACCAATATGCTCAATAGTGGTGCTGGCTTGTTCACCATTGAAGCAACCGCTGTTTCACCGGAGGGTCGCATCACGCCGAACTGCCTGGGTTTGTGGGACGACGCGACCGAAGTCGCGCTGACCGAGTACCTGCATCGCGCGCGTGCCCTGGCGCCGCATGTGGCAGTCTGTATCCAGCTCGCCCACGCGGGACGCAAGGCTTCCAGCGCTGTACCCTGGCGCGGCGGCCAGCTGATTTCCAAAGAGCAAGGGGGGTGGCTGCCGGTTGCGCCATCGGCATTGCCGCATTCACCTAAGGAATCCGCGCCGAGTGCTTTGTCCAGAGAGCAAATGGAGTTGGTGTGTGCAGACTTTGTCAACGCGGCTCAGCGGGCGCAGCGGGCGGGTATTGAGGCCGTGGAGTTGCACAGCGCCCACGGCTATTTGCTTCACCAATTTTTATCCCCCCTGGCCAATAGCCGCGACGACGATTACGGCGGCAGTTTTGACAATCGAATTCGCTTCCCCCTGGAAGTGTTTACGGCGGTGCGCGCTGCTTTTAAAGGGGTTTTGGGCCTACGTCTGTCAGCGTCGGATTGGGTCGAGGGTGGCTGGGATCTGGCGCAAAGCGAAGCCTTTTGTGTGCGATTGAAACAGGCAGGCTGCGACTTCATCCATGTCTCTTCAGGTGGGGTTTCGCCACAGCAAAAAATCCAACTTGGGGATGGCTATCAGATCTCGTTTGCGAGTGGAATTCGCAAGGCCAGTGGCATGGTGACGACTGCGGTTGGGCTGATTACGCGTGCCGAGCAGGCTGAGGCCATTTTGCAAAATGGCGACGCGGATTTGATTGCGCTGGCCAGAGCATTTTTGTACCAGCCACGCTGGGCTTGGCAAGCCGCTGCTGCACTCGGCGCACAGGTGGAGGCCTTCCCCACCTACTGGCGCTGCATGCCGCGCGAGGCACAATCAATCTTCAAGGGCGCGCAGGTGGGACAACGCTGAGGCTACAGCGTTGTGCGCAGCGCTCACCCAGATCGACCTTTGAGCTTTGCGCGTAAGAGCGCCACGCCTGAGAGACTGATGCCTGTGACATGAGCCGATTTGATGATGAGCCCCCGGCGCCACCGTACGTGCCGCCACCATCCGATGCGCCGGCCAAACAGCTGCGCGACTTAGGCTGGGGCATGCCAATGCGCTGGCTTCGCGCCGGCCTTGGCGATTTCTTTGCTTCTGCGGGGCTTGGACTTTTTTATGGCGTGTCATTCTGGCTGATGGCGATGGTGCTGAGTTTCGTGTTTGTGAACAAGCCCGAATACACCATGACCATGGCTTCTGGTTGCTTACTGGTGGGCCCTTTTCTGGCCATGGGTTTGTACGAGGTTAGCCGGCGTCGCGAGAGGGGCGAGCCAGTGCACTGGATTGGCTCCATGTTGTGCTGGCAAGCACACTGGCGCAGCATGGCGATGTTGGTAGGCGTCTTGATTGTTCTCGAGCTGTTGTGGGGGCGTGCGGCGTTAGTTGTCGTTGCCGTATTTTTTGACACGGGTTTTGCCTCCACCAATGACGTCATCGGTGCGATTTTTCGGCCTGAGAACCTGGATTTTGTTTTGGCCTACATGGCGGTTGGGGCAGGTTTTGCGGCTCTGGTCTACGCGATTTCAGTGGTGTCGATCCCGATGATTTTGGATCGCGACACCGACGCGGTGTCTGCGGCGATTGTCAGCATGGAGGTGGTGGTCAGTCATCCGGGCGTGATGATCTGGTGGGGATGCCTGATTTCTGGCCTGGTTGCGCTGTCGCTGCTGCTCCCGTGGGGCCTGGGGCTGGTGTTGGTCGGGCCGGTGCTGGGGCATGCCAGCTGGCATGCTTACCGGGGCTGTGTGCAATGGCTCAGCTAGCGCTCCGGCGCCCAGCAGCAACCGTGAACATTTTTGCGATGCTGGATTACTGCGGGCAAACCAGATGAAAATTCCGGCCATGGTCTTGGCTGCCGGTCGTGGCGAGCGCATGCGACCCTTGACAGACCATCATCCCAAGCCTTTGCTCACTGTTCAGGGGCGTCCTCTGATCGAATGGGTTTTGCGTGCACTTGCAGGCGGCGCCTGCAGCCGCGTCGTGATCAATACCGCCTGGCTGGGCGATCAATTGCCCAGGCGACTGGGGCAGCGGTTTTCCCTGGGTCTTGATGGCTCGGCGTCGCACGCTGCGCTTGACTTGTATTACTCCAATGAAGGGCAAGACTTTGGCAGGGCACTGGAGACGGCTGGCGGCATCAGTCGTGCGCTGCCAATTTTGCTGCCCGACGAGGGGGATGAGTTTTTTTGGTTAGCGGCTGGCGACGTGTTCGCGCCAGATTTTGCTTTCGATGGTGCGGATGTTGAGCGCTTTGTAGCCAGCAAGATGCTCGCCCACCTTTGGTTGGTCCCCAACCCAGCGCACCACCCGCGTGGTGACTTTGGCATCAGTGCGCAGGGTTTGGCGCTTAACGTGGGGCCGGACGACCCGCGTCCAAGATGGACCTACTCCACTGTGGGTTTGTATCGGCGCGCGCTGTTTTGTCAGCCATGGTGCGCAGTTAAGCCGGGCAATCCGATGGGCGAGTCGCTGGCGCTGGCACCACTTTTGCGCAAGGCTATGGACCAGGGTCTGGTGGCAGCGTCGGTGTATGAGGGCTTGTGGGTGGATGTTGGCACGCCAGAGCGCCTAGCAGCAGCCAATCAGGCGACAATGGCACGATGACAAACCTCCGATCAGGCCCATGAATACCATTTCGATTTATCAGCAACGCCGGGCTGACCTGGCGCGACAGATTGGGGTGAGCGGGATCGCCCTGATTCCCACCGCTTTGGAGCGTCCTCGCAATCGCGACAGCGACTTTCAATTCCGGCACGACAGCTATTTTTACTATTTGTCTGGGTTTAAAGAACCGCGGGCCTGGCTTGTTCTGACCGGGGACGGGCGTAGCACGCTTTTTTGCCAGCCCAAAGATCCGGAGCGTGAAATCTGGGATGGCATTCGCTTAGGGCCACAGGCTGCGCCTGCTGCCTTGGGGGTGGACGCTGCGTTCTCGATAGACGATATGGACGATCGCTTGCCGGCATTGCTGGATGGTTGCGATGCGGTCTGGTTTCCGTTTGCGACCCATGCCGGCTTGGAAACGCGGGTCGACGGGTGGCTGACCCAGTTGCGCTCGCGGGTGCGCTATGGCGCTTTGGTTCCGCAAGGCGTGCGTGACCTGTGCGCCTTGCTTGATGAGATGCGCTTGGTCAAAGATGCCCATGAGCTGGCCATCATGCGAGAGGCCGCCCAAATCAGTGCCCAGGCGCATGTGCGGGCGATGAAGCTCAGTGCCAGTTTGCTGCGTGATGGACAAGATGTTCGTGAATTTCACCTCGAAGCAGAATTGCTGCACGAGTTTCGCCGGCATGGGTCGCAGTATCCGGCGTACGGATCTATCGTTGCCGCAGGAGCCAATGCCTGCGTGCTTCATTACCGCGCAGACGACGGCCAGATTCGCGATGGTGAATTGGTACTGATTGACGCGGGTTGTGAACTTGACGGGTATGCCAGTGACATCACCCGAACGTTTCCTGCCAACGGGCGCTTCAGCGGGCCACAAAAAACGCTGTATGACATTGTTTTGGCTTCGCAAAAGGCGGCCGTGGCGGTGACCAGGCCGGGCGCACGATTCACCGACCCACACGATGCGGCGGTAAAGGTTTTGGCGCAAGGCATGCTTGACGTCGGCCTGTTAGACCGAAACAAGGTGGGTACCCTCGATGATGTGATTGAGAAGCGCGACTATTTTCAGTTTTACATGCACCGCACGGGCCACTGGCTGGGCATGGATGTGCACGACTGTGGGGCTTACACCGAGCCGTCTGAGTTGGGGCAGGTCAGCGAGCGAAAAGACGCGCTCACTGGCCAGACGATTCGCAATCGGCCTGCGCGTGTACTTCGCGCAGGCATGGTGTTGACGGTTGAGCCGGGTATTTACGTTAGGCCTGCCCAAGGCGTGCCAGAGGTGTTTCACAACATCGGCATTCGCATTGAAGACGACGCCTGTGTAACCGAGCAGGGGTGCGAGTTGATCAGCCGGGACGTGCCCGTCGAAACCGCTGAAATTGAGGCCTTGATGCGCTAGGGGTTGGGTCGCGCAGCGGATTGAACCTGCTGCCGATTTAAGTTTCACCTCCGGGGTGAGCGCCAAACTTTACGCTCAGGCCTAGATCCGCCAAACCACCCTTGATTTCAAAGAGTAAAACTATCAGAATAAGGAAAGCGATAGCTTTTTGATGCAAATATTGATCTCAGCGAATTTCAACATAGTCAAAAACATTGGTTACCTTGACATACATTGAAATATTGAATCGCTTGACATTTTTGTTTTTTACCAGCACGCCCTCTAGAAAGGCCCAGGGTCGCCCTTCTTGGGTATTTTTTGCTGTGTTGAGATCGGGCTG
>JAURGS010000114.1 GCA_030833685.1 Rhodoferax sp.
CGCGGTATTCGGGCAGGTAACGTCCCGCCTGGCGCATCAGCCAAATCGGTGTGTGATCCGTAGCCAGGCGCATGCAAGCGCGCAAAAAGCTGTCGTTAGCCAGTGGGGCGAAAATTGGTTCAAGGCTTGCACTCATGCCTTGATTGTCTCATCGCGTACTAGCGCTTGGTTGCCATGCAGACCCGGGCGCTGTGCCCACTGCAGCGGGCTACAGCTTGGCCAATGCCTCGCGCACTTCGGAGGGCGATAGCAGCGCAGTCAGAAGGGTCGCGGGGCGGCCAGGCGCGTACAGCACATACACCGGCACGCCATTGCGCCCAAGTGAGCGCAAGGCTTCAGTGATATCCGGGTCCTGCCGTGTCCAGTCTGCCCGCAGCAGGGTAACGCCACGCGCATCAAAATCGGCCAGAACCTTAGCGTCTGTCAGCGTTGTCTTTTTATTGACCTGGCAGGTCACGCACCAGGCGGCGGTGAAATCGACGAACACCGGCTTGTTTTGAGCCAGTAGCGCACTCACTTTGTTGGCTGACCAGGCTTGCCAGCGTTCATTTTGTGCGCTGCTTGTCGTCTGTGGGCTGATATGAACCACGTACGGTCCGATGGATGCCCCTAAGCCGAGCAGCAAGACCAGGGACATCAACGCCAACGGCAGGCGAGCACGCCCGTGCAGGTGCAAAGCCCAGACCAGCATCGATAGCACCACGAGTAAGGTCATCAGGGCTGCTGCACCATCCACACCGGTTTGCTGCCCCAGAACCCACAACAGCCAGACCACGGTGGCGAACATCGGAAACGCCATGGCGTGGCGAAAAACATTCATCCAGGCCCCTGGCCGTGGCAGCGCACGGGCAAAGCGGGGAAACCAACTCGCCGCGAGGTAGGGCAGGGCCATGCCCAGCCCCAGTGTGCTGAAAATCAGCATGGCATCCCAGGCCGGCAGGCTCAGGGCCAAGCCGAGCGACGCGCCCATGAATGGCGCAGTACAGGGCGAGGCGATCAGAACCGCCAGCACACCGGAGAGGAATGCGTTGACCACCGGGTTCTTGGCTTCCAGGCTGGCCAGGCTACTGGGCAGCAATTGCCCGAATTCGTACACACCGGCCAGGTTCAGACCAATCAGGGTGAACATGATGGCCAGACCGGCCACCACGGCTGGCGACTGAAGCTGAAAGCCCCATCCGATCTGGTCTCCGGCGCTGCGCAAGGCCAGCATCAGCGCGCCCAGTGCCATGAACGACAACACGACACCGCTGCTGTAGGCCACCCCTTGCACCCGGTGGCTGTGGACCGCGCCGGGTTTGCGCGTGAAGCTCATCACTTTGATGGCGAGCACCGGAAACACGCAAGGCATCAGATTCAAGATCATGCCGCCAACCAGGGCGCCCACCAGCGCCAACCACATGCTTGTGGCCATGCCCGGTGCAATGCGCAGATCGCTGCTTGATGATGTTGCGCCAGTACCTGTCGGTGCGCCCAAGGGCTTGATGGCTGGCCAGGTGCCCTCGATAGCCACGGTGCTGCCAAAGCCCTGACGCTGTCCGTCCAGAGTCCCGGCGACCACCATCGCAAGTTGGCTGGGGCTGGCGCTTCGGTAGGCACTGATCGGCACCTGCGCCCGCCATACGGATCCCTGCCAGTTTTGTCGCCAGGGCGCCGAAGGTTCGGTGATCTCACCTTGTTCTGGAAACAAATCCAGGGTTTGGCCCTGCAGAGCAGCAGGCAGGTCAGCAATCGCGATATTCAAAAAGTTGGCTTCTATCTGCGCCGATCCAGCGCCGGGCAGGGATCTAGGCAGTTGCTTGGACTGCTCTTGAAAATCGCCCGCATGCGCCGCGGTTGAGCTGTTCACAGGCAGCTTGAGTGAGAAGCTGGCCTCCTGTGGAATGCATTCCGTTTTGCACACCAGCCAGTTTGCCTTTAGGCCGATATCGACCGTGGGGTTGATCACGCTGGGCTTGAAATCGGGTGAGACCTGAACGGGCAACGCCAGCAAAACGGTTTGCTCGTAACCATAGTTGATCAGGCTGCCGATTCGCAAAACCTGTGGCGTTGGCCAGGCGATTGGGCCGGCCTGAAGCCCGCTCGGCAGGCTCCATTGAAGCGCTGTGGCTTGCCCAGAGTCACCCGGGTTTTTCCAATAGGTGTGCCAGTGCGGCTGGTGCGTGAGTTTCAGACCCAGCCAGACTTCGCTGCCTGGTTTGGCGCCTTGCGGCGCGTGTGCGATTAACTCAGCGTGGACTTGCTCGGTTTGGGCAGTTGAACTACCAGCCAGGGGCAAGGCGCTGTTGGCACTCAGGCTAAGCAAGACCAGTACGACGGTGACAAGAACTCGAATCATGGTGCGGTGTTCACAGGCGGGCGCAGGCACCGGAAGGTTCTGGGCTTTGCGCTCGTCAAGACCTGAATTGTCGCGCCAATACGCCGCAGGTGATGGATGCCGCCGATGTGAACCCCCAGGGCGAAAGGGATTGCCCAGACTGCACACCTACAATGCCCGCGACGAATCAGGAGCCGCTTGACCATGTTGTTGCCATCCCGATACTGGGCAGATTTGCGCAGTGGCGATTTTGAAGACTTGCGACGCAGCGGGGCTGCGGGGCGTGTGGTGGCCGTCTTGCCGGTGGCGGCCACTGAACAGCATGGCCCACATCTACCCCTGAGTGTGGACACTGATCTGGTCGATGCCTTAGTGGGCCGAGCGCTTTTGCAGCTCGATGCCCAAGTCCCTGTTCTGGTGCTGCCGACCCAGGCGCTGGGCCTGAGCCCAGAGCATGCTGCTTTTGCAGGCACGATCACGCTCAAGCCCGAGACCATTTTGAGCGTGTGGCGGGACATTGGCGAGTCGGTCGTCGCGTCCGGCATCCACAAACTGGTCCTGTTCAATGCGCATGGTGGCAATGTTGCGGTGATGGACATGGTGGCCAGAGACCTGCGCGCTCGCCTGGGCATGTTGGTCTACAGCGTGAGCTGGTTTAACCTGGTGGCCCTGGATGAGCAAGGGCGAGACACTGCAGATTTATTTTCGAAACATGAGCACCGCTTTGGCATCCATGCCGGTGATGTCGAGACATCGTTGATGCTGGCGATCAAGCCCGAGCGGGTCAATATGGCGCAGGCCAAAAATTTCCCCTCAACCTCGCAAAGCCGAAGCGAGCAGTTCGCGCTCTTGGGCAATGGCAAAAGCGCCAAACTGGGGTGGCAGATTCAGGACTACAACCCTGAAGGTGCTGTTGGTGACGCCTCCGCCGCCACCGCAGAAAAAGGCCAAGCCTTGCTGCACGCCAGTGCAGCTGCCTTGGCTCGCCTGCTCGCTGAGGTCCACCAGCTGCCCGCCGAGACGGTTCGCGCACGCTGACGCTTTTGTAAACCATGCTGAGTAATGACCTGTTTGCCCTTGGGGCGGCGGCCTGCTGGGCATTGGGCAGTGTGATGTCGGTGTCGCCCTCACGACACCTGGGCGCCTTTGCCTTTACTCGCTGGCGCATGTTGATGGTGGCAGCCATGTTATGGACCGCCTTGGCCTTTACCGGTGGGTGGCGAACGTTTGACGTCTCCAGCCTGGGTGTGATGGCGCTCAGCGGCGTGATCGGCATTTTTGTGGGCGACACCGCACTGTTTGCCTCCATGAACCGGCTTGGTCCGCGTCGCACGGGCGTCTTGTTTGCAACACACGCGGCGTTCAGTGCGGTGCTGGGCTTTTGGATTTTGAATGAGCGAATGAGTGCCCAGGCTTTGGCTGGGGGCGTCCTCACGCTGGGTGGCGTCATGATGGCCATCGTCTGGGGACGCCGAAAAAACGAGACCCACGCCTGGGAATCTGACTTGGGCAGCGTCAGGGTGGGCGTGATCATGGGCTTGCTGGCAGCGCTATGCCAGGCCGTGGGCAGTTTGATTGCCAAGCCGGTCATGGCGCAGGGTGTTGATCCTGTGATGGCCTCGGCTGTGCGCGTGAGTTTTGCCACGCTGGCGCACTTTGTTTTGTTGTGGGCTGGCTTTCGTGCCGCGCGTGCCATACAGCCGCCCAACCGCGCGGTGTTGCTGCAAACCGGCTTGAACGGTTTCGTCGCCATGGGTATTGGCATGACCCTGATACTGATGGCTTTGCAAAAAGGCGACGTTGGGCTGGTGGCGATCTTGTCCTCGGTATCACCTATTTTGGTTCTGCCGCTGCTGTGGTTTCAGCTCAGACGCTCACCGGCCTGGGGCGCATGGCTGGGGGCAGGCCTGACGGTGCTGGGCACAGCGCTCATCTTGCAGCGATGAAAGCGCAGCGCCCCGGTCCGTGCGCGCGGGTGGTGGCAATGCGCGCTGATAATCTTGGCATCCAAGCACAAAGGGTTCGATATGAATGAGAGCGTTGCCAAGCCAAGTCACGTTCACCCTGTAGACGTGGTGATCATGGCCGCTGGCAAGGGCACCCGCATGCATAGCAAAGTGCCCAAAGTCCTGCACAAGCTGGCCGGCCGGCCTTTGCTCGCGCATGTGCTCGCTGCAGCGCAAGGGCTTTTGGCCCGTCAGGTCACGGTGATCACCGGGTTTGATGCCGAACGCGTCGAAGCCGCACTGCAGACCCTCTCGAGCGAGGGTCTGGACTTGCGCCTGGTGCGTCAGCAGCCGCAGCTGGGCACTGGCCACGCCGTGCAGCAAGCGGTGCCAGTTCTGGCAGATGACGGTGTGGTGCTGGTTTTGTCGGGCGACGTGCCGCTCATCCGGGTAGAGACACTCGCTGGGCTGGTCGGTGCCTGTGAGGGCAAAAATCTGGCCTTACTTACTTTAGAGGTGCCAGATCCGACAGGGTACGGTCGCATTGTGCGTGAGGCGCAAGGCGTCCAGGCTATCGTTGAGCACAAAGACGCCAGCCAGGAGCAGCGCCTGATTCGCGAAATTTACAGCGGCATCATGGCAGCGCCCGCGGCTTGGCTGAAGACGGCACTGGCGCGCCTGGACAACCGCAATACGCAAGCCGAGTACTACCTCACCGACGTGGTCAAGCTGGCTGTGGCCGATGGCATGCCGGTCGTGGCCCACCAGACCAGCAGCCCGATGGAGGTGGCCGGTGTGAACAGCGCTCAGCAACTGGCTGAACTTGAGCGCTGGTACCAGGGCGGTGTTGCGCAGGCGCTGATGGCCCAGGGTGTTCGACTGGCGGATCCGAAAAGAATTGACGTGCGCGGCGAGCTTCTTTGCGCCCAGGACGTTTTCATTGACGTCAATTGCGTCTTTGAAGGCACGGTGCGGCTGGGCGAAGGTGTCCAAGTGGGCGCCAACTGTGTGATCCGAAATGCCAGCATCGCTGCTGGCGCGGTGGTGCACGCGTTCAGCCACATTGAGGGCGGCTCAGCCGATGGCAAAGACGCTGTGACGGTGGGCGAGGGGGCGTTGATTGGCCCGTTTGCACGTTTGCGCCCTGGCGCGAGGCTGGGCGCTGAGGTGCATATTGGCAATTTTGTGGAAGTCAAAAACAGCGTGCTGGCCAAGGGCGCCAAGGCCAATCATTTGGCGTACCTGGGCGATGCCACCGTGGGCGAACGGGTTAATTACGGGGCTGGTGCCATCACCGCGAACTACGACGGTGCCGCCAAGCACCAGACGGTGATCGAGGCCGATGTTCACGTGGGCAGCAATTGTGTGTTGATTGCGCCTGTGACACTGGGCGCTGGCGGCACGATCGGCGGGGGTTCGACCATTACCAAAGACACACCGCCCATGGCGCTGACGGTAGGGCGTGCGCGCCAGGTTAGTCTGGCCAATTGGAAACGACCGAAGAAAAAGTAAGCTTTTAAAAAAGCCTCAAGGCCTTGGTGGTTTGGGAGACGCACTTGAGCGGCCTGACCAAAGTGGCCAAAGCCAGTGAATCGTCAGGCCCATCATCACCAGCGCGGTGGCGGCTATTTTCCAGCCCGGCATCGATTCACCCAGGTAGGCATGTGAGGCCCCCATGCCGAAGACGGGCACCAGCAAGGCCATTGGGCTCACAGCAGCGGCGCTGTAGCGCGACAACAACCAACTCCAGGCGGCGTAACCAAACAAGGAATTGCCCCACGCCTGCCAGGCAACGACCAGCCAGGTCCTCAGGTCAGCCGCTTCAAGCGCGGCGCGAATCGGTGTCCAGCCTTCCAGCAACAAGGACAAAATTAGCAGCGGTGGCACCGCAAATAGGCTGGACCACACCACATAGGCCACCATATTGATGGCGCCGCTTCGCCTTGAAACCAGGTTGCCACAGGCCCAGGACAGGGCGGCCAACAAGGTCAAGGCCAGCCCCCAGACGGTGGTGCCCCCATCGGTGTGCAAGGCGATGATCAGCAGGCCGCAGGCTGCCAGCAACAAGGCCAGCCACTCGATCGTCTTGAGGGTTTCGCCGGCGATTTTCATGGCCAGGCCAATGGTGAAGAAAACCTGGGTTTGAATCACCAAAGAAGCCAGTCCGGGCGATATGTGGCCGTTCATGGCATAAAACAGCACGCCGAATTGCCCCAACCCAATAAACAAACCGTAGGCAGCTAGATTGCCCCAGCCCACAGGCGGGCGACGTATGAAAAAAACCATGGGCAAGACCACCAGCGCAAAGCGCAGTGCAGCAAACAGCAAGGGTGGCATGTCGTGCAAGCCCAGCTTGATGACCACGAAGTTGCTGCCCCAAACGGCCACCACCGCCAGGGCCAGCAAAAAGTGCCTCAGGCTCAGGCTGTGTGCCATCGTGCGGGCTCAGGCGTGGCGTTCAACCTGGACCTGACAGTCGTAAAACGTTGGCCCGCCACCCATGTCGGTAAGCTTTTGGCTGGTGAGCTCATTGACGTTGGTGCCCTTAAGCCCCATCTTGCGCCACCAAACACCCAGGCCCACCACCACGCCGGCGCGGGCACGCTCGCTCACCTCAAGCCTGCAGACGTAACTGCCTCTTCGATTGAAGACGCGCACAGTTTCACCATCACGCAAGTGCCGCACGCGCGCATCGAGGGCGTTCATCTCCAGCACGGGCTCGCGCTCGACCGCTTGCAAGCTGGCGACATTGACAAAGCTCGAGTTCAAAAAATGACGCGCCGGCGGCGAAATCATGGCCAGCGGATACAAAGGGTCTTGTTGTGCTTGCTCATGGTTGGCGATGTAGTCGGGCAGACCATCCTGGCCAGCATCAGCCAGGCGCTGGCTGAAAAATTCGCATTTACCCGAGGCCGTGGGGAACTTGCCCTTGGCAAAGGGTGCGCTTGGCAAGCGCAGACTCACAAAGCCATCGCGTAGCAAGGCGTCGAAGTCAACGGCCTCATCAAAGGCCTGCCGGCACAGCGACTCGTCACTGTCTTGCAAGCAGGGGTCGGTCAGCCCCATGCGCTGGCTCAGCTGGCGAAAGATGTCGGTATTGGATTTGCATTCACCCAAGGGGGAAATCGCTGGCCGGTTGAGCAGCACGTCGGTGTGTCCGTAACTGCTGTGAATATCCCAGTGTTCGAGTTGCGTGGTCGCCGGCAGCACGTAGTCGGCGTAGTCGGCAGTGTCAGTTTGAAAGTGTTCGATGACCACGGTGAAGAGGTCTTCTCTGCCAAAGCCCTCGACCACTTTGGCGGAGTGTGGCGCAATGGCCACCGGATTGCTGTTGTAGACCACCAGTGCTTCAATGCGTGGCCCGAACTCGGCGCTGCTTGGGCGCAGCAGGTCATCCCCAATCGTGGCCATATTGATGCGCCGCGGACGTCTGTGGCCGAGTAAATCGGGGCGCTGTAAAACCTGTTTGCGTGTCGGGAAACAGCCCGAGCTTGAGAGCAAGGCCCCACCGGCCGGGCTGCGCCACGCGCCAATCAATGCTGGCAAGATGGTGATCAGTCGTACGGCATTGCCGCCGCCGTGCACGCGCTGCAGTCCGTAATTGAGCCGGATGGCAGCAGGCCCCTGCCCATCGGCGCGCCCAGGCACGCAGGCACCG